>NZ_CP078067.1:300000-600000 GCF_019195395.1 Kaistella faecalis | reverse complement strand
CGGTTGCAAAACCACCATCAGCCAATGATTCGTAGTTCATGTATCTTGGCTCTCCGTTAATCGTTTTCAGCAATAAATTAGCAGGAACGATTGGTACGGAACTTCCGCCAGGAATACAGGCTTTCAGTTTTTTACCGTTCGGAATTCCGCCACAATATTCATCAGAATAAATGAATTCCTCAACGGTAATCGTCATGTCGATTTCGTAAACACCAGGTTTGTTAATGTTTCCGCAGGCAGAAATCAGTTTTGTTCCCGTAGAACGGCCTACGCCGATTTTAGCATATTCCGCTCCGGTAATATTGATGATCGGAACAACTGCTGCGATCGTTTCAACATTATTAACTACGGTTGGTGATTCCCAAAGTCCTTTTACAGCCGGGAAAGGCGGTTTCAGACGTGGATTTCCTCTTTTGCCTTCCAGAGATTCCAGAAGTGCAGTTTCTTCACCACAGATATAAGCTCCGGCGCCACGGTGAACGTAGATTTCGAGATCGTAACCGCTGCCCAAAATATTTTTACCTAAAAAGCCTGCTTTTTTTGCTTCTTCAATGGCTTCTTCCAAAATATCAGGAATCCATGAATATTCGCCACGGATGTAGATATAAGAAGTATTTGCGCCCAATGCGTAAGAAGAAATAATCATTCCTTCAATCAGAAGATGGGGAATGAATTCCATTAAATAACGGTCTTTGAACGTTCCCGGTTCGGATTCATCAGCATTCACGACCAAATATCTTGGGACTCCTTCTGGTTTTGCCAGAAAGCTCCATTTCATTCCTGTTGGGAAACCGGCACCGCCACGACCACGAAGACCTGAAGTTTTCACTTCTTCAATAATCTCGTCCGTCGACATTTTCAGGGCTTTTTCTACCGCTTCGTAACCGCCTTGTTTACGGTAAACATCGTAAAAACGGATTCCTTCAACATGCGCGTCTTTAAGTAAAAGTTTTTTACTCATTTTCTATTAAAATTAATCCAAAGCAATGGCTCCCTGTCTGCAAAGTTCCAGGATTTCATCTACTTTTTCTTTTGTTAAATGTTCATGATAAAATTTGCCAAGCTGCATCATCGGTGCGTAGCCGCAAGCGCCAAGACATTCCGCCGGTTTCAGCGTGAAAAGTCCGTCGGCAGTAGTTTCTCCGTTTTTAATGTTCAGCGTTTCGCGGATGTGACTTAAAATCCCGTCGCTTCCGTTCAGCATACACGGTCCGGTTTGGCAAACTTCCAGTACATATTTACCGACAGGTTTCATGTTGAACATGGTGTAGAAGGTGGCAACCTCATACACTTCAATCGGTTTAATGTTTAAGATCTGCGCAACGTAATCCATTACAGGAACATCAAGCCAGCCTCCAAATTCTTTCTGTGCAATATGCAGCACGGGAATAAGGGCAGATTTTTGCTTCCCTTCAGGATATCTTGCGATAATTTTATGAACCTGTTCTAAGGATTCTGGTTTAAAAGCAATAGTTTCGCTCATTTTATTTTGTTGTAAAATGTACATTGTACCACGTACAGTGTATTTATTATCTATTTATTTATCAAGTACGCTGCGTTAAACATCGTACCTTTTTACAGTTTTAAGCGTCGAGTTCCCCTGCGATTACGTTCATACTACACATGGTAACAATCGCGTCGGAAATCATTCCGCCTTTGATCATTTCCGGATAAGCCTGATAGTAAATAAAGCAAGGTCTTCTGAAGTGCAGTCGGTAAGGAGACCTGCCGCCATCGCTTACCAAATAGAAACCTAATTCACCGTTACCGCCTTCTACCGCGTGGTAAACTTCGCCTTTCGGAACTTCGGTTTCGCCCATCACAATTTTGAAGTGGTAGATGAGGGCTTCCATTTTATTGTAAACATCAGCTTTTTCAGGAAGGTAAAATTCCGGAACATCCGCATGGAATGGTCCTTCCGGAAGATTTTTATAGGCTTGTTCAATGATTTTCAAACTTTCCCAAACTTCCTGCTGGCGAACCATGAAACGGTCATACGTATCACCGGCGGTTCCTACAGGAATGATGAAATCGAAATCTTCATAAGACGAATATGGACTGGCAACACGAACGTCGTAATCAACACCCGCTGCACGAAGGTTAGGACCTGTAAATCCATAGCTCAGCGCACGTTCTGCAGAGATAGGGCCGGCCTTGATCGTTCTGTCCATAAAAATTCTGTTTCTCTCGTTCAAAGCACAGAATTCACCCCAGATTTTAGGGAATTTCTTTAACCATGTCTGAAGCATTTCATGGAATTTCGGACTGAAATCTCTTTCGAAACCTCCGATCCGTCCCATATTTGTGGTCATTCGGGCGCCACAAATCTGCTCATACATTTCATATATTTTTTCTCTTTCCTGGAAGAGATAAGTTAAGCCTGTAATAGCACCGGCATCCATCGCAATTACTCCGTTACATACCATGTGGTCAGCAATTCTCGCCATTTCCATCATGATAATCCTCATGTAATCTACACGTTTGGGAACTTCGCAGCCGATGAGTTTTTCAACGGTCATGTGCCAACCGATGTTATTAATCGGGGCAGAGCAGTAGTTCATCCTGTCGGTAAGGGTCGTGATCTGTGCAAAGTTTCTTCTTTCAGAAATCTTTTCGAAAGCACGGTGAATGTAACCAATCGTTTGTTCTGAATGCAGAATTCTTTCCCCATCCATGGTAAGCACATTCTGGAAAATACCGTGAGTCGCGGGGTGAGTAGGCCCAAGGTTAAGCGTATACAGCTGCCCGTCGATATTTTCTTTTGAATCGTTTTGGCTGAGTATATTTGATAGCGCGTTGTCTTTCATAATTTTTCCGTTGATATAAGATTATCTTCCGAACATTTTATCATCTTTATCTGTTCTGGTACCGTCTTCGAGTCGGTATTCCTTCAGCATCGGATGATAATCGATATCTTCCATATTCAGGATTACACGAAGATCCGGATGACCTTTAAATTTAACCCCGTAGAATTCGAAAGTTTCTCTTTCCATCCAGTTTGCACCGGCGTAGAGGTCTGTCATAGAATCTACTTCAGCATTTTCCTTCGGCATAAATACTTTTAGGCGGATTCTGAAGTTCGTCATCAAATTATGAAGATGGTAGATGACGCCGATTTCTTTTTCAGGATTTTCGGGATAGTGGATACCGCAGATATCGGTAAGGAATTGTATTTCAAGAGAAGAATCACGCAGGTAATGAATTACCTTTTTGATGTCTTCTTTTTTGATTTCTAGAGTAAGAAAATCGTACGGCTCGGAATGTGAGATTACTGAATCCGGAAATTCTCTTGTAATTGCTTCTAAAACAAATTCGTTTGTCATTTCCAATTAATTTATACCGTAGGATTCTAGTAAATTTTTATATTCAGGCAGATCTCTTCTTCTGATACTTTCGCCTTCGCAAAGAGCCTGAACCTGCATAACGCCTTCAATAATCTGTTCCGGTCTTGGCGGACAGCCGGGAACATATACATCTACAGGAATGATTTTATCAATTCCCTGAAGTACAGAGTAGGTATCGAAAATACCGCCGCTTGATGCACAGGCGCCTACGGCAATAACCCATTTTGGCTCTGCCATTTGGGTATAAACCTGCTTAAGGACAGGACCTAATTTTTTAGAGATGGTTCCGCAAACCATGAGCATATCTGCCTGTCTTGGAGAGAAAGAGTTTCTTTCCATTCCGAAACGTGATGCGTCGTAGGTTGGGTTCAGTACGGCCATAAACTCAATACCACAACATGAAGTTGCAAAAGGTAGCGGCCACAGCGAAAATTTACGTGCCATGCCGATCACACTGCTGAGTTTGGTAGCGAAAAATCCTTCGCCCTCAAAACCTTCAGGTGGTTCAGCATCCATTCTTATTATTGGTTTGTTATCTGACATTTTTGTTTTCTTTAAGTGTTAATTAAATACGAAAAGGCTTACTTATCCCAATCGAGTGCGCCGCGCTTCCAGACATAGATAAATGCCACGAAAAACACGGAAATAAAGGTAAGTACCGCAAAAAATCCTTCAACCCCAAATTCGCGGATGTTTACCGCATACGGATAGAAGAATACTATTTCGATATCGAAAAGTACAAACAGAACAGCGGTAAGAAAATATTTTACGGAAAAAGGTGTACGGGCATTGCCTTCAACGTCAATACCGCACTCAAAACTTTCATTTTTTTTGGTAGAAGTTGCTTTCTGTTTAGGTCCTAAAAAATGGGTTCCTAAAATACACAGTAATACGAAACCAAAACCAACAGCGAACTGAATGATAATGGGTAGATAGTTTTCTGGAATATTCATGCCTACATTGTTTTCTGAATCAGCAAATTTAAGGAATTATGTATTATGGAAAAAATAAAAACCTTTAAATCTGAAATATATCATTATAATCTTTTGCCTATGTAAACTACTTTTTACTGCTTTTTTTAAGACGTTTTAACACGACATAAGCAATGTACCCAATGTATAAAAAAAGAAAGCTTGCGAAAAGGATGTTAATCAGGCTGTTCGTGCGTTCGTCCTGCACCTGAAAAAACTGATTGTAGACAATAAATGCCAGAATCAGAACCAGGTAGACGTAAAGTTGTTTTTTCATAAAAATAGTTGAAATATGAATCTTTGATGTGATTTACTCAATTTCCAAAGAATATGTTCTTCTTCTTTTGTGATTCACGGGGTTGTAATCCTGCCAGAGCACCTGCACGCTTTTGTTTTCCTCGAGTTCCGGGTTGGTTTCCGCAAACTTGATTCCCATTTTGTTGAAGCGCAAAAAGATTTCCTTAAAAATAATGGCGGTAACACCGCGGCGCTGGTACTCCGGATGGATGCCGATGAGATAGAAATTGGCACGGTCGTTTTTCTTGCCCGCCTGCAGAAAATGCCACCATCCGAATGGCAATAGTTTTCCCCTGGATTTTTGTAAAGCCTTAGAATAGGAGGGCATGGTAATGGCAAAAGCCACGAGATCATGATTTTCGTCTTCCACACAGATCACATAATTCTTATCGATGAAAGGGAAATATTTTTCGCGGTAGGTTTTTATCTGCTCTTCGGAAATCGGAGTGTAGGTAGAGAGTGAGTTGTAAGTCTGGTCCAGGAGTTTGAACATCGGTTCTACCAGAGGCAGTATTTGCTTTTTGTTCTTAAAGTCTATGACATTAAGTTTATATTTCTGCGCAATCAGCGTGCTGAATTTGTCTACTTTTTCCGGCAATACAGTCGGAAAATTCATTTCAAATTCCACCCATTCTTTTTCCTTTACCAAACCCAGTTTCTCCATGTGCTTTGGATAATACTCAAAATTGTAAAGACCAATCATGGTGGCAATTTTATCGAAACCCATCGTCAGCATTCCGGATTTGTCCAGATTTGTGAAACCCATCGGGCCTTCGATTTTTTTTATGCCTTTTTCTTTGGCGAAATTGATGGCAGTATCAATGAGAAGTTTGGAGACTTCAGCATCATCGATAAAATCCAGCCAACCGAAACGCACCTTGCTGATACCGAGTTCTTTTTCTTCTTTCCGGTTAATCATCACCGCAATTCTGCCTACCACTTTTCCGTTTTTTTCGGCAAGAAACTGCCTGGCTTCAGAATAGTCTAACGCTGGATTTTCGGCAGGATTCCAGATGTTTTTTTCATCGTTGAGTAAGGGGGGGACGTAATTTTTGTTATTTTTGTAAAGTTCCATCGGGAAACTGATGAACTTTTTTAATTCCTGAGCTGTTCTTACTTCATTTATTACGGTTGCAGGCATCTTTATTTGTTTGAAAAAACAAAGATAAATGATTAAAACAAATATAAAAACTTTGGCACGTTTTTTACTTTTCAAATACGGTTTAAACAGAGATAAATAAAATTAAAAATGACAGGTTATTATGTAATTATTGGGCTTTCGATGCTTGTAAGTTGGCTGGTTTCAGCAAGACTGAAATCTAAATTCGAACACTATTCGCAGGTTCATTTAAGAAACGGAATGTCCGGAAAGGAAGTGGCCGAAAAGATGCTGAGAGACAACGGAATTCATGATGTACAGGTAATATCAGTACCGGGACAGCTTACAGATCATTATAATCCGGCGAATAAAACGGTAAATCTTTCGGAAGGGGTATACATGCAGAGAAATGCGGCAGCAGCGGCAGTAGCGGCTCACGAATGTGGCCACGCTGTGCAGCACGCTGTAGGTTATTCTATGCTTCAGCTTCGTTCTAAACTGGTTCCGCTGGTAAGTATAAGTTCAAATCTTATGCAGTTTGTATTGATTGCCGGCATTGTGTTGATGAGTGCGACTCAGACCATTGATAATCCGAACGGAAATACCACCGTATTGGCAATTGGTGTAGCTATGTTTGCGCTTACCACGCTTTTTGCTTTTGTAACTTTACCGGTAGAGTACGATGCAAGTAACAGAGCAATGAAATGGCTTAAAGATACCGGAACGGTAACGTCTGAAGAATTTGTAGGAGTAAAAGATTCCTTAACCTGGGCGGCAAGAACTTATCTGGTTGCGGCACTCGGATCATTGGCACAGCTTCTTTACTGGGCTTCGATGCTGATGGGAAGAAGAGATTAATCTAAGTAAATTTAAACGATATATTTTGCATCTCGGACAGTTGTTCCGAGATGTTTTCTTTTTGGGAGGTTTTAATCTTTGCTTTGATGACACATTGTTCATCGGACAAAAAGTCCTGAATTCTGCCGTCGAATTTATTGAGTAAAGTAAAGATTTGGTTCTGCTGACTGAAACTGAAAGCAATTTCAATATCAGATTCCAGTTCTTTGGTGATCATTTCAGCTTCTTCAAGCGTGATTTTTGCTGATTCTTTGTAGGCTTTTACTAACCCAGAAACACCCAGTTTGGTGCCGCCGTAATATCTCACCACAATCACCAGAACATTTGTGATGTCATGAGCCAACAACTGATTGTATATCGGCAGACCGGCGCTGCCGGAAGGTTCTCCGTCGTCATTGGCTCTGTAATTTTCGCCTTTCATTCCGAGCCGGAATGCGTAGCAGTGATGCGTGGCTTTCGGATGTTCTTCCCGTATCTTTTCTAAACTTTTTTTCAGTTCGGTTTCATCGTTTACCGGAAAAGTAAATCCAATAAATTTGCTTCCTTTTTCCTTTAGAAGAATGTTTTCTACAGGCGATTTTATGGTATTGAAAGAAAATTCCAAGTTTACAGATTTTTGTGAAATTCAATAATATTATCTCTGAAAATTTTTGTTTCAAAATTTCCGTTCTGGAATTTCGGCGCTTTTGTTCCGTTTGATAACTTCATGTTTTCATTTTTAATAATAATTGCCTCATCCCACAATTCAGCATCAATAAACTGCTGAAGGGTAAAACTTCCGCCTTCAACAATCAGAGACTGTATTTGATTTTCGTAAAGTTTCTCCATCAGATTTTCGAGAAAGTGTTCCTTTTTAATCCTGATCAACCTGATATTTTTTTCTTCCTTATCTTTCAGAGAATTAAAGACAAGAGTTTCAGCTTCGTCATTGTAAATATTAAAATTTCCCGGAACTCGCAGATCAAAATCTATGAGAATTCTAACAGGATTTCTGCCTGCGATCTCACGTGTTGTAAGGCTTGGATTGTCTGTCACAGCCGTGTTGGTTCCTACTAAAATTGCATGTTCCCCGCTTCTGAGCTGGTGGACAAACTGCTTGGTTAAAGCGTTGCCGATTTGGGTTGGTTTAAAATCTTTATCCAGAAAACCGTCCCCGGATGCTGCCCATTTCAGAATAATGAACGGTCTTCTCTTCTGATGAAAAATGAAGAAACGCCTGTTGAGTTCCTGACATTCTTTTTCTAAAACCCCTGACACGACTTCAATTCCGGCATCTTCAATCATCTTTTTGCCTTTGCCGTTCACTTTTTCATGAGAATCCAGCGTTCCGATCACTACTTTTTTGAATCCGGTCTCAATGATTTTATTGGCACATGGCGGCGTTTTACCAAAATGGGAACAGGGTTCCAGAGACACATAAATGGTGGATTCCTGTAATAATTCTTTGTTTGTCACAGAATTAATTGCATTAATTTCCGCGTGGTTTTCTCCTGCTTTCTCGTGAAATCCTTCACCTATGATTTCACCGTTGTGCACAATTACGCTTCCCACCAGCGGATTCGGGTAAGTGTTTCCCCGGGCTTTCAACGCGAGTTCGATACAGCGTTTGATATAGGTTTCGTGATTCATTTTCTGCTGAAGTATTGTAATTAAAAAACACCCAACTCTTGCCGGGTGTTTTGTATTTAAACGTCTTTATTCTATTTTCCGGGAGCACTTGCGGCAACTTTTATTTCCGGGACTTTATATTCGATCATCGTCGCCATTAAATGGTCGCGTTGTTTTGCCAGAGCTTTTGCTGCCGATTTCAGATCACCATACATTCTTTTCGCGTAAGACATGATAAGAAAACTTTTCTGCCCGCCATTCTCCATATTTTTGAAACGGTAAATATTATATTCCATATACGGCTCGCCGGTTTCGGGAGATTCCGAGATAAAATAATCAACAACGAATTCTTTACCGTCCGGACTTTCGGTCACATTTACTTTGGCAAACTTGTCTTTCTTTTCTCTTTGCTGTACAGATTCTACTTTTTGTCTTACCGCCAGTTCCATTTCGATTTCTTTATTGAAAAAGGAAAAATCCAAAAGTTGTGTGAAATCCTGCAGATTCTCATCTTTCGGGATATACTGTTCCTGAAAAAGTGTTTTGGAACGTTGCTTCGATTGGATAAGATAAAATTCGGTCCCGTCATATTCGAGCGGATTCGAAAATGAAAGAATGCTGGTTTCGGCTTCCTGTGCATTCGCAAGCGTTACGGAGCTGATGAACAGTGCTAAAATTATCTTTTTAAACATGTTTGATTATTGGTTTTCGCCGGAGAGTATTTTGTGGAGACTCTGCTTCATTGCTTCCAGCTGAGATTTTTTCTCATCAATCCTGTCGAAAGTATCCTTAAGTAAAGGATTTTCGCGGGTAGAATTGCTGAAAAAACTCAGGTTATTTTCCATTTTGACGATTTCCGCCTCCAGATCAGCAATCTGGTTTTTGATTTTTCTGGCTTTATCGGTGAGTTGGTTTTCAGAAAGACCTTCTTCTTTCAGGTCATATTCATGAATTTTGTTGAGCTTCAGCTTTTCTCTCAGGGTTTTGTTGAACTCCGTGTTGATGGATAATTTTTCGCGCGGAACTTTTCCGATATTATTCCAGCTCGTTTTTATGCTTTCAATTTTTTCCACACTTCCTTCTTCATCAGAAATTTCTTTCAGTTCTTCCAGGAGCTGTTTTTTATTCTTGTAGTTTTCTTTCCAGTTATCGTTTACTGCATTGTTTTTCTCTCTGTAATTATTGAAAAACGCGTTGCAGGCTTCACGGAATTCATCCCAAACTTTATTGGTCATACTGCGCGGAACGTGACCGATTTTCTTCCAGTCATCCTGAAGTTTTTTGAACAGAGGAACCGTGGTTTCCCAGTCTTCCGAAAGGCTGTTGTCTTTTGCAGTTTGGATGAGTTTAAGCTTTTCCTCCAGATTGGTATGCTGAGAACTTTTGAGACCTTTATAGAATTCGTTCTTTACTGTGTTGAAATTTCTAAGATGATGTTTGAAATCGTTCCAGTTTTGGTTCGATACTTTTCGTGGTACGCTGCCTAATTTGAGAAACTCACTTCTCAATTCCTCAATCTTTTTGATTGAATTCTGCCAGTAACTATGGTTAGGATCTTTTTCCGGAGTTGCGAGTTTCTTAATTTCCTCGATGATTTTATTTTTTTTCTCCAGATTCAGCGTCTGTTCTTCGTCAATCTGAGCCGAAAGTTCAGATTTTCTGTCATGAATTTTATTTGAAATTTCTTTGAATTCTTCCCAGGTTTTTTCACGGAATTCTTCAGCAACCGGTTCAGCTTCTTCTTTCCAGAGTTTGTGCAGATACTGCAGTTCGTTCAGTGCTTTCTGCACCGCCGGTTCAGTTTCCAACTGTTTGGCGCGTTCAATAATATGCTGTCGTTTCTCGAGGTTATGGGCAAATTCCTGCTCCATATACTCTTTATTCATATCCAGCATCTGATAAAACTGATTCAGATGATGAAAGTAATTGTTGTTGAGCAGTTTGAATTCAGATTTGGCCACCTGACCAGCATTTTTCCACGCTTCTTTAATCTCACGGATGGCTTTAAAGAGATTGGTGCCTGCCTCTGTATTGGAATATAGATTTTTAAGTTTTTCTATAATCTGCTGTCTTTCTTCCAGATTCTTAGAATGGTTTTCTTCCTGTTTTCTGGTGTACTCATTGTTTTTTTCGCGGAAGATATTGAGCAAACCTGAAAGTTTTGCCTGTGCAGGATGGTGAAAACTGAAACTTTCTTCCGGATTTCCTGCTGAAACAAATTCGTTTTTCTGGTCTTCTGTTTCGTCGTGAATGAAATGATTAGCCTGTTCTTTCAAATGATTGAAAGCCCTGTAATGAGCACCTGCATCTTCTTTATTGATGATGGCTTCCATTTCTTTGAGGATTTCAGGTAAGGTTAAATGCGCCACAGATTCCAACGCTGCTTCCTCATGATCTTCGTGAGGTTCGCCATCATCAGCTTTTTGGGGATCAATTTCAGAAAGTACTTTCTCCTCAGGAGCGTTTTCAACAGATTGTAAGGTATCTACATCCGCCTGATGTTCAGGTTTTTCCTGTAAAGTATCCTCTGCAGGCTCTACAGTGTTTTCGGTTGCAGTTTCTTCCGTAGCAGGTTCTGCAGGAGTTACTGCGCTGGTTGGGTTAGCGTTATCGGAATTGTGTTCCTGGGAAACCTCTTCATGAAGCGGTTTTTTCTCATTGTTGTCAGAGACTGAATCTTCTGTGATCATAGCAAACTTGTTATTAGAATTGGGCTGCAAAACGGGTAGTACCTGAACTTTGTCGTTAAACAGAGCACTAAATTAACTTATTTTTTTTAAAAGTTCCAAATTTCCCAGTTTTTTTCTGCCTGCTGCTCAAGCATATAGAAACCGTTAACCGTTTTAGCTCCTTTTTCTGCAGCTTTTTTAATGAAAGAGGTGTAATTGGGATTGTAAATCAGGTCAATAACAAGATGGTGATCAGTGATTCCTTCAAACGGAAAATCCAGGCAGTCATCAACATTTGGAAAAGTCCCGACAGACGTGCACTGGATGATGAGCGTGTTTTGTGAAACAGTTTTGGCAGTTAAATTTCCGAAATTCAATTCGCCCTTTCTGGAAACAGTCTGGAACGGAATGTCATTTTTTTTAAGCACATATTGTACGGCTTTTGCAGCACCGCCGTTTCCCAGAACCAAAGCAGAATCATGAAAACTTTTCCTGTGAAGCAGCAGGGTTTTTTCGAAACCGAAAACATCAGTATTGAAGCCTTTTTTAATATCATCTTTAATGAGAATACAGTTCACCGCACCTGTTTTTTCCGCCTCCTCACTGAGTTCGTCCAGATAGGGAAGTATTTTTTCTTTGAAGGGAACGGTGACGTTCAATCCCAGGAGATTTTCCTTTTTCAAAATGTTTTCGACTTCCGAAAGATTCGGTAAATCGTAAACGTCGTAAAAATGATTCTTTAGCATCAGCCGCTGAAATTTATCTTCGAAATATTTCTTGGAAAAAGAGTAGGAAATGTTCCGCCCAATGATTCCAAACTTTTTTTGCTCTTCCATGCTTCAAAAATAATGAAAGCGCATTGAAGAATTGCTATTTCAGTAATGATTTTATGTATGAGTTATATCTTTTTTTGTAAACTCAGGTTTATCTCTTCTTCAATTATTTAAGTATTTTTCAGAATAAAATCTACCCTTTCTTCTGGTGGCAAAACAGGAACGTGAATGAGCGGAATGCCTAGACTTTTATAAACTTCAATGATAAGATTGTGAATCCGGAGCTGTTCAGATTCATCTTCCAGCCGTGCATAATCGTTGGTTAAGGGCAGGCGGTCCAGAATAAAAACCCTGTGATAACGGTATTTATGGCATTGCTGAATGAGAAATTCATCAAGTTCCAATCCCAGAAACTGATGGTAAGCCATGGCGTCGGGCAACGCACGGTCCAGATAAGCTGTTTCATTCGGGTCAAGGGAATTTTCTTCCGCAATCTGCATGTTGAGTACACTGAGCTGAAACTCTTTCTTATTCTTCCGGATTTCTTCAACAGTGCGCCCCTGAATTTTTTGCAGATCAATATAATGCCTTGCATACTCAATGGTAGTTTTGTAGCCTCGTTGAGCCAGAATGTTGACAACGGTCGTTTTGCCTGTGCAGGGACCACCGGTAATGACGTTCCATCGAGTAGAAATTTTTTCAGGCTTCATGATCAGCGAATAATTTTACGCATTTACAGGGATTTCCACCTGGTCGTTAAGTCTCGGGATTTCAGAATCCCAATGATAAACTTCTTTAATTTTTTGCTGAAGTCCTTCCGCAGCTTCTTTTTCAGCATGAACGATGAAAATTTTTTCCGGCTGCTGTGTAAGTTTTCGCATCCAGTCAATTAATCCGTTTTGGTCGGCATGGCCAGATAAACCTTCAATGTTTTCAATATTTGCACGTACAGTAAAGTATTTTCCGTAAAGTTTTATTTCCTTTGCGCCTTCCAGTAAAGCTCTTCCACGGGTGCCTTCTGCCTGAAATCCGGCCATCATAATCGTTGCATTTGGATCGCCTAAATATTTTGCCAGATAGGTAAGTACCCGTCCGCCAGCTGCCATTCCGCTTCCGGCGATGATGATTTTAGGACGTGAATCTTTTGCCAAAGCTAGTGTCTCATTTACGGTGTTGATAAATTTTATTTCATCACACATTTCATCATAATCGTCATAAGAAAGCCTGTGCCACTCTCTGTTCTGATGGAAAACTTCCAGAACGTTTCTGCTCATGGGGCTGTCCATATAAATAGGGATTTTAGCCATTTTCCCCCTTTTTTTAAGCTGCCAAAAGAGGTACATGAGCAACTGCGTACGTTCCACGGAAAAACTTGGAATGATGATGGTACCGTTTCTGTCGGTACAGCTGTTGATGAGTTTTTCCAGGTCATCACTCACAGGATCTTCAGGGTGTGTTCGGTTTCCGTATGTGGCTTCAATGAAAAGGAGGTCTGCTTTCTCAGGCTTTTCAGGCGGAAAGAGCAAAGGATCGATTTCTCTGCCGACATCACCAGAGAAAACCAGCGTTTTATCGCCAATTTCAAGTTCAATAAATGTGGCACCAATAATGTGACCGTTATATCTGAAGCGGTAGCGGATATTTTCGTGGATGCTTTGCCATTCGTTCAGCGGTTTCGATTTGAATAAAGGCAAAGTTTCCTTCACGTCATCAAGATTATATAAAGGCAGTGCAGGATGGTGTTTTGAATACCTGAACCTATTCGCTCTGTTGGTATCTTCTTCCTGAATTTTTGCGCTGTCTTTTAATATGATTTCGGTGATTTGAAGGGTAGGAGATGTCCCGATAATCTGACCTGAAAATCCAGCTTTTACTAACCGTGGTAAATAACCGGTGTGGTCCAGATGTCCGTGGGTAAGGAGTACCATATCGATTTCACTGGCAGGAAACTCCAGCGGTTCCCAGTTCATAAGCCGCAGTTCTTTTAGTCCTTGAAAAAGTCCGCAGTCTACTAGGATGTTTTTTCCGTAAGCCGAAATAAGATGTTTTGATCCGGTCACTGTTCCCGCTGCTCCCAGAAATTTGATGTTGATGGTATTCATGATTCGTGTTTTTCAGTTATTGCTTTTCAGGATAAGGCTCACAGAGCGCCTTGCATTCAGCCTCCACTTTTTGGAGACGTGGAGACTTTACTCCAATTTGCTCCAGAGCTTTATGGTTATTAATGAGGTTTTTACAGAGCACCACTTTTTCCGCAAGCAGGTCCTGTTTTTCTTTTTGCGTAAGCGTGGTGAGGGAAGTAACAGGGTGAAGTCCGGAGTAGTCTATCCAGTCTTTAAGGGCATTGTTACTCGGATAATCCCAGCTTACCAACTGCATATTCATGCACTTTGCGTAAATTGTGGCATCTTCGGAAAACCGCGTATTTGTAATGATCCATCCCTGATCAAATTTTTCAGTAATTCCTGTTGCGATGTTTTTGGATGTCGCTACATCAACAAATCTGGAGCGGATATACAGTGGGATTTTGATGTCGCAAACATATCCGGGCCGGTTATGGAATTTGCATTCAATCATTATCTTTTTATCTTTTTCTGCAATCACATCAATTTCATGAGTAACGCAATGTCCCTTTAGAAAAATTCCGTTCTCGGTTGTATAGCCCTGAAATTTCAGAAGTTCCGCAATATACTGTTCAAAGGGAAATCCTGAAGGACCCAGTTCCAGGAGCGCCTGTTTCAGTTTGTATCTTGCTGCCATAGGCCGCGAATATCCTTTCAGCAAACGCAAAGCTACTTTATGGATTTTAGAAGTCGACATGCCTTCAACCAGCATCGCAATCACCTCACCGATGATTTCCTCAGCCTGAAAATTACTTGCACCTGCCCGCTGCAGAGAATTTTTAAGTTTTCCGACATTGAAGGGGACTTTCTGGCCGGAAGATTTGGTGATCAGAAGATGGCGTTGTTTCTTCTTCATGGCTGCAGTTTTATCAGTACTGAAATAAGTGTTTTAATGCAATTTATGAATGTTGCATATTCATTATCAGTGGAGTATGATTTTACTGACACTAATTTACGAAAATAAACAGTACCGGATTATAGCAAAATTCAAATACGAAAAATGGCAGGATGATTTCCGGCCATTGATTTTATTTTAAAAATCTGAGGGTTTATTTAAGGTAATTTTCAACCAAAGCTACCCAATATCTCGCTCCAACAGGTAATAATTCTTGGTTGAAGACATATTGAGGGTGATGAACCATAAAGGTGTCGCCGTTTCCTACCATGCAGTAATTACCTTTCTTTTTTTCAAGCATGAAAGCGAAATCCTCACTTCCCATATATG
Organism: Kaistella faecalis; assembly: GCF_019195395.1. Taxonomy (NCBI): domain Bacteria; kingdom Pseudomonadati; phylum Bacteroidota; class Flavobacteriia; order Flavobacteriales; family Weeksellaceae; genus Kaistella; species Kaistella faecalis. Next base: position 585,033 of record NZ_CP078067.1, on the reverse strand, counting down.
GATGTGCATCGGTAAAAACATTTTCTTCACCGAAAGTTTCCTTTGCAACGTTGGCTGCCCAATGGGTTTCTTCATCAGCATTTACCAGGACGGTTCCCGGAATTCCTTCCCGGATTTCCACCTGACAGTTAAAAGTTTCAGCCTGTGCCTTTGTAATTTTGCGCACTTTGTCCAAAACCATCGTTCTGTCATCCGGATCCATGTTTCGGATGCTTAATCTCAGTATGGCTTTTTGGGGAACAGCATTTCCGGCGATTCCGGATTGGAATGCGCCCACATTCACCACTGAACTGTGCCACGGAGAAAGATTTCTGGAAACAATAGTCTGAAGTGCCATCACAAGCGCCGATCCGCAGACTATCGGGTCGATTCCCAGTTCCGGCATGGAGCCGTGGCTTCCTTTTCCGGTAATTTCAATTTCCCAGTTGTCCACCGCGGCCATGAATTTACCGCTGTTGAAGTAGAATTTGCCCAGTTCAAGCCCGGGCATATTGTGCATTCCAAAAACTGAATCAACGGGAAATCTCTCGAAAAGGCCGTCTGCAATCATCGCGGGAGCCCCTTCCATGGTTTCTTCACCGGGCTGAAAGAATAGGCGTACTGTCCCATTGAAATTTTTAGTTTCCGCTAAATATTTTGCTGCACCAAGAAGCATTGTTGTATGTCCGTCATGTCCGCAAAGGTGCGCGTTCCCGGGGACCGTACTTTTGTAAGGCAAATTATTATCTTCTTCAATAGGCAATGCATCAAAATCTGCCCGTAAACCGATGGATTTTTCGCTGTCACCCACTTTCATGGAGGCTACGATTCCGGTTTTGCCTACTCCTTCCACGATTTCCCAGCCGCCAATTTCACGCAGTCTTTCTGCAATAAATTTGGCGGTGCCGGTTTCTTTCATGGCTAATTCAGGCGTTTTATGCATATGATTCATCCACGATGTTAAAGTGTCTTTTCCTGATTTTATTTTTTCTAAAACTGCTGTACTCATTTTGTAAGATTTTAAAAGTTTAACGATTAAACGTAAATAACTGTCAATGCTGCGGCGCCGGTTTTTTATAATCCGGAACGGTAAGCACGATCGAAATGATTGCCAGCACAACCATTAATAAATTCACACCCAGCGCGATCATTGCACCCTGCCGCAATGCAAGATTATCCTGTCTTCCGACAAAACTGATCAAACCGTCCATCCACTCAAAAGAACCTGTCGTGCCGCTCAGCGCGGTGAAAATTGCTGCGGAAACTGCGACACCCAATGCCGCTCCCAGAGAAGAAGCCATTTTGTAGATTCCAGCTCCGGCTCCCGCCTGATCCTCCGGAAGGTTAGAGAGTGCTGCATCAGTTGACGGCGTGGCATAAAATGCCAGTCCCAAACCAAATAACGTATAGGATACCATCGCGAGAATTTTATAAGTGTCTGTCATCACCTGGGTTTGCATCAGAAGAATTATGGAGAGCCCGACAATTAACGAACCCCAAATCATTGGTTTTCTGGCCCCGAATTTCTGAAGCAGTTTTTCACCTACACGAATAAAGGAAACGATGGCGATCGCGTAGCCCAATGTCAATAATCCGGATTCCTGTGAAGTTAAACCTGCGCCCAACTGAACTAATGAAAGAGAAACGATGAGGATACCGGCGGTCGCATTCAAAAGGAAATTTGAAATTGTTGCTCCGGTGTAAGTAGAGTTTTTGAAGAGTTTAAAATCGACAAATGCACTGCTGTTTTTCGATTCCAGTTTATAGAAAATGAATCCAAAAATCATAAATGCGGCAAATAGTCCTAATGATATTCCGCTGGTCCAGCCAAAAGAACTTCCTTTACTCAGTAGAATCTGCAGTCCGATAATGGAAAGCATAAATGTAATCACCCCGGCAAGGTCAAATTTATAATCACCCTTGGTTTCGCCTTTGCTTTCAGGAGTTCCCTTTACCATCAGAAAACCGATGATGGATATCACCACAGTTGTCCAGAAAATATATCTCCATCCCAAATTAGAGGCTACCAAACCACCGAAAAGCGCACAGAATCCTGAACCTCCCCATGAACCGATGGACCAGAGACTCACCGCCCGCTGCCTCGCGGCGCCGTCCCAATAAGCTTTTACCAGAGCTAAGCTTGCAGGCATGAGTGCAGCTCCCGAAAGTCCCTGAAAGATTCTACCTGTCATTAAAACCGGAGTTGCCAATGCACCGCTGGGCGTTACAGCCACTAAAGCAGAACCGATGATACTGAAAATAAAACCGATCTGTATCATTTTTACCCGGCCGATTCTGTCAGCCAAACCTCCTAAAACCACAATGAAGATCCCGGAGAACAACGAAGTAATTGATACTGCGATATTCATCATGTTTTGCTCCATCCCGAGATCCTTTGCCATTCCTACATTAATGTTAAGGGTAGTTTGTGCGAATAGCCAGAAAGCTAAAACCCCCAGGATAATCCCGTAAAGCAAACGGTCGTTACCCCGGTAAGATTGCTGTGCTGTTGAATTTTGCATACCATTCATTTTTATTTATTGTTAGTTAATTTTCCGCCGTCTTTTGGAATTTTAAATCCTGCCGTGATGGCCGAAAGTAAGGCAAACAGCAGAACCGAAGCCAATGCCGGCATGGCGGCGAGGCGGAAATTGATATTGTCCTGTCTTCCCGAAAAAAGAGAAGAGAGCCAATCCTGAACCTCAATGGTTTTGGAAGCAGCGGTGAAGATTCCCGCCGCAATGGCAATCCCAAATCCGGCACCAAGTGAAGAAGCCATTTTAAAAATTCCTGCTCCCGCACCTGACTGTTCGGCCGGTAAATTCGATAGTGCTGCCGTAGTGGCTGGCGTCGCGAAGAGTGCTAATCCGGTTCCGAATAAAGTAAAGGCTATCAATGCCAAAACTCTGTAGGTTGCGGCCATTACGTAGGTCTGCATTAAAAGAACGGTAGCAATGGCAACAATCAGTGAGCCCCAGACCATCGGTTTTCTGGCGCCGATTTTTCTCATCAGCCGTTCGCCGGTTCTCATCAACATTATGACGGAAACCGCATATCCTAAGGTGAGCATACCAGCCTGCTGGGCACTGTAATTTGCCGCGGTCTGCATTAATGTTAGGGCGACAATGATGATTCCGGCAGCAGCATTCATTAGAAAATTACAGATAATAGCTCCTGAAAAGACTCTGTTTTTAAATAAGCTGAAATCAAAAAAATGTTTGTCTGCACGGGTTTCATAGATGTAAAATGTTGCAAAGGAAATGATGGCGCCCGCAAAAAGCAGTACAGAATTTAAGCTGAGCCACCCCAGAATACCACCTTTGGTGATAAAAAGTTCAAGACAAACCATTGAAATCAGAAAAATTGCAATGCCGATCCAATCGGGTATGTATTTACCGGAAGATTGTTTTTTGCTTTCCGGCAAGTTCTTTAAAAGATAAAGTGATAAAGCAGCAACCAGAACTGAAAAAACAAAAATCCAGCGCCAACCTAAGTTTGTGGCGATAATTCCCGCAAAGAGTGCTGAAAGGCCGGAGCCGCCAAAAGTTCCCATGCTCCAAAAACTGATAGCGCGTTGCTGCGCAGAGCCTGCCCACAGAATTTTAACTAAACCTAAACTCGTAGGCATAATGCAAGCAGCTGAAAGCCCCTGCAAAGCTCGACCAGCCAGTAAAAGAGGTTCTGCTGCTTTTCCGGATGGGGTTACAGCAATCAGAAGAGATCCGGCGATGCTTAAGTAAAGTCCGGTGCGAAGAATTTTTGCCCTGCCGATATGGTCAGCCAAGCCTCCTAAAACAACCACGAAAATCCCTGAAAATAAGGCTGCAAGGGATACCGCAATATTTATGGTATTCGATGGTAAACTCAATTCTTTACCCATGACAGGGCCAATATTCATCATTGAATTGGCAAACAGCCAAAACGTGAGGACTGCAAGGATAAATCCTGTTAGAATTCTGTCGTTGCCCTGGTTATTAAGTTTTTTTTCCATATCCCGAACTGTAGCTGTCATAAATGCTTTCATGAAGTTAGACAATTTTTGGGTTGATGAAATTTTTTTATGTATTAAATATTTCTTAAAAAGCAGATCAACAGGATATTAGGTATTTTAAATGTCCACTGTAAAACAACTGAAATGTTCCCTTCAGCAGCCAGAAGATTGCCTCATTGGCTGCAAATTAGAAGGGTTTAAAAATTCACAGTAATTCTTAAGTAAGACATTTTGATGATATTGATTAACAAAAAAGCAGCGTTGAGGGTTCAACACTGCCTTGAAGTATTTCTTATGGTTTCTATAAACCGTCGCCGTCAAGAAGATTTCCCAAGCCGCCGAGGATGCTGCCCTGTTCTCCTTTTTTGGTGGTGCCAAACTGCAGAATACGGCTGGCAAGTCTGGCAATGGGAAGGGTTTGAATCCACACTTTACCAGGACCTCGGAGCTGCGCAAAAAACAGACCTTCTCCACCGAAAATGGAATTCTTAATTCCGCCTACGAACTGAATATCATATTGCACATCTTTGGTGAACGCGACAATACAGCCTGTATCGATTTTTAAGATCTCGCCGGGTTGAAGATCTTTCTCGATCACGTGTCCTCCACTGTGAACGAAAGTCATTCCGTCGCCTTCCAACTTCTGCATGATGAAGCCTTCGCCACCAAAAAGTCCGGTTCCGAGTTTTTTCTGAAGTTCAATCCCTACAGCAACGCCCTTCGCAGCACAAAGAAAACTGTCTTTCTGGCAGATGACTTTTCCGCCCAGTTCAGAAAGATCAAGGGGAATGATTTTACCTGAATAAGGTGCCGCAAAATTCACCTGTCTTTTCTGGTTAGAAACGTTAGTGAAAACCGTCATGAAAAGGTTTTCGCCGGTAAGCATTCTTTTTCCGGCAGAAAAAAGTTTTCCCATCAATCCTTTTTCGGTCCCGTCGCCAAAGAGGGTTTCCATATTGATTCCTTCGGTCATCATCATAAAACTTCCCGGTTCCGAGATTACGCTTTCCTGAGGATCGAGTTCTATCTCTACACACTGCATTTCTTCGCCGTGAATTTTGTAGTCGATTTCGTGGTTGTTCATTTTTTAAATTTTTATGGATTAGTATTTTTTTGTTCCGAATTGTTACTGTGAAAGGGGGCAGGTAATAAAAAAGCCGGAGAAATCCTCCGGCTATCTTATAATGGAGTGTGAAATTATTCCACAATAAATTTAGCAGTGCTGTTATCTGCTTTCAGGATATAAACGCCTTTCGGTAAATTCTTTAAAGTGATTTTACCGGAGTTTTTAAAAGGCTGAGCAATACTCTGAACAAGTTTGCCTGTGAAATCGAAAATCTGAACGGTCTTAACAGCAGACAGGTTTTTACCGCTCACATTTAATTCTCCATTTTTCACTGGATTTGGATATATGCTGATCGAATTTTTATTTACAGCACTTTCGTTAACAGCAGCAAGCGTGTAGCATGTCCAGCTTAAATCATCAATTGCCACTCTGTTGCTGGTGCTTGAATTTTGAAGGGTAATCTCTACGGTATCGGAGATATTAATGCCGGTTACGGTTGTAGTAGTTACAGTAGCACTGTAAGGCACCGTTTTTCCTGTATCTACCCCATTAACAAAGATTTTTAAAGTTCCCGCAGAGCCTGAATATTTGAGATGCGTTGTAACTTTTAGATCACCGATTCCGTTTGGAACGGATAAAGCGGTAAGAAATCCGTCACGGATTGTAATCGCTCTTCCGTTGATTGTCTGGTCGGTTCTGGAGTCTTCAGAGGTCCACGAAATTCCGTTGCTTGTCCAGTTATAGGTGGAATAGTTCGAAGAACTTGCCGGGATTGTTTCGAAGTTTTCATTACCGCAGTTCGCACCTACTGCAGAAGTAGTAGCGGTTACCGTGTTGCTTTGTGGAGAAATGTTTCCTGCAGCATCTTTTGCCACAACATAAATCGAATATGTGGTTACGGGGCTTAAGTTGGCAATATTTGTTGAAGTAGAATTGGTGGAACCCTGTAATTCGCCATTAACATAAATGTCGTAAGATGCTACCCCTACATTATCAGTCGCGGCAGTCCACTGTACGGCAATATTATTGGTTCCTACAGAGGTTACCGACAAATTTAACGGAGCAGTAGGTGCCTGGGTGTCAATCTGTGTTGTTCCTGTGGCGGTATTACTTTGCACTGATGCATTATTTGCACCATCCACTGCTATTACATAGAACGCATACGTAGTACCCTGGGCAAGTCCGGAAACGGTTGCGGTGGTGGCGTTTGAGTTACTGTGGAAAACACCGTTCACAAAGATTTTATAATAAGCAACACCAATATTATCGGTCGAAGCGGTCCAGCTGAGGTTGGCAGACGCTGTGGTAGTAGAAACTACCGCTAAATTAGTAGGAGCGGAAGGTGCCTGGTTATCTACTGTTTGTGTTCCCCAGATCAGCTGAACCCAATCGGGACGGTCGATAAACGGGTTTCTGTTTTTCTGGAAAATATATGATGCGTTATTACGCTCAATTTCTGTGGGTGAAACAGGATCCTGAACAGACCATGTCAGCAGTACATCTCTTTCCCAAGCCTGTAAGCCCGGATATGCAGATCCGCCAAGCATATTTCCGGTAGAGAAAGAAGAGAGTCTGCTCTCATATCGGGTTACGAAATAAAATACCATACGTGCGATATCCCCTTTGAATTCATCAATAGGTTCAGCAACGGTTCCGCCATATCCCGGTGAACTGCTCGGTCCCACTTTGGTTCCATTTTTTGACGTAAATGAGGGACTGTTGACAGCCCCGAAAGGGTAGTTACTTCGCATTCCGTTCACCTTTCCGTCAGTTGGTCTTACGAAATGAATATCGCCGCGCATGGGCGACTGTTCGTTGAAGAAACTTTGCGGAATAACATGTTCGCGGTTGTAGCAGTCGCCTTCTACACTGTAATTGCCGCATTTTTTGATTCCGTGTCTGTAGGTATAAGGATCTGTTCCGGTTGGGTTTTCAGAGTATATATCGAGAACGGTACCGTCGTTTTCATAATAGTGATCCGAATCTGTAGTAGGATATCCGTTATAAAGTCCGTCGTAGCCGTTATCTTTATGCCCTGCAGTAATAATCTGGCTGAGCTTTGTTTTGAGGGCAGCCCCGGTTAGCCCTTCGGTCCCGTTGTAATAATTTGCGGGAGCTTGCGCCAATGCTATAGAGAACATGAAGCCCAGTAATAAAGTGGTAAATTTTTTCATGAGATTAAAAATAAAAATTGGAGGGTAAAGTTACTAAATAATCGCCTCCCAAGACACGATTGTTATCCACAGTATCTCATCCCGTCAATACACGTTTTCTTTCCATTTTTAATACGGGAGATTACAAAATAAAAAACCGGCAACAGCTGCCGGTTTTTAAAATATAGGATTTTATGGAATTATTTATTCCAAAATAAACTTTAAAGTCTGCTCAGCAGTTTTAAGGAAATACACTCCTTTGGCTGTATTTTTCAACACGATTCTATCCGAATTTTTAAAAGGTTCAGAAACGGTCTGCACCACTTGTCCGGTTACTGAAATGATTTGCGCAGATCCAATTTTACCGATGTTTTCGCCGCTGACTACAAGTTCACCGTTTCGAACCGGGTTCTGGGAGATTTTTAAATCGTTTTTTGCCACTGTATTTTCACCTGTACTCAAAGTTGATGTCCAGATCATCGCTACATACTCAGGATGATCAATATAAGGATTTCTGTTCTTCTGATAAACGTACGCGTAATTGTTTCTTGCGGTTTCCTTTGGTGAAACGGGATCATTTTTATGCCACAACATCAGCAGATTGATGTACCATTGGTCAAAGCCGCGGTTTTTACTGCCATCCTGCGGATTGTTTACATCATTATAATCAAAATTTTGCAGTTGGTCTTCATATCTTGTGATAAAATAGAGCAAACTTCTGGCTACATCACCTTTAAACTCATCAATCGGCTCAAAAACAATTCCAAGAAATCCGGGAAAATTACTTACCCCAAGCTTAGAACCGTTGGTTGAAGTCCAGGTAGCGCTACCTACTGTACCGAAAGGATAATTATTCCGCTTGCCGTTCACTACATTATCAGTCGGCATCACGTGGAGATAATCGTTTTTCATCGGAAATCCCTGGTTAACTTCGTCAAAAAAACCCTGCGGGAATAAATGTTCTCTGTTATAACAACCTCCTTCTGATGCAGGAGTAGTGCCTCCGCATTGGTTAACTGCCGGGGTGTAGTTGTACGCATCGGGACCTGCTGGTTTTTCTGAATAAATATCGAGAATGGTGTTATCGTTTTCGTAGAATTTGTCTAAATCACCAATTTTGTATGCATCCCAAAGTCCTGCGTATCCCTTGTCCTGATGCCCGTTACTTACAATCTCCTTAAGTTTGGTTTTCAGTGAATATCCGGATAAGCCTGCGGCTGCATTGTAATATCCGGATGGGATCTGTGCCTTGCCGAAACTAAACATTAGCAGCGTAATGAATAAAGTGATAGAGTTTTTCATGAATTGATTTAAAAATTAAGGCAGCAAAGATAGATAAAATTGTGACTGTAAAATCTTATTTAACAGTAAAATACGATTTGTTAATCTTTGAAAAAAACCAGGAAACCAGAAAGCCGAAAACCGCGGCGGTAGCGGCAACAATAAGATAGTTGACGAGACGGATCCGTACCGGAAAAGCAAGCTCTGTACCTGCACCGGCCTTGAAGAATCCTGTTGAAATCTGGAAATAGCTGATGGCAGTTCCCAGAAGAAGTCCGCTCACAATACCGAAGATTACGATAAGCAACCCCGTATAGAAATAAATGTTTCTAAGTGAATTGAGGTTCATGCCCAGAGAAATAAGTGACTTGGCCTGCTCTTTTTTGTCGAGCTGCAGAATAATGATCGCTCCAGCAAGATTAAAGGTGGTAATGAAAATCACGAGACTGAAGATGAGGTAAATGAAAAGTTTCTCTGTATTGATCATTTTCCAGAAGGCTGCATTTTCCTCAGCCTTGGTTTTAACCTCGTATTTGCTGCCCAGTTTTTCCTGTAAGTCAGCTTTTACAGTGTTGGTGTTTTCGGGGTTTTTCAGTTTAATGACAATCTGGTAAGCAGATTTTTTTGGCAGATCAAGCAGCTCTCTTGTAAGCTCAATCGGAGAAATAACGGTATTGTCGAGTTGATCATTACCCGGAAAAACTCCGGAGACAAATATTTCCCTCTTGTTAAAGATATCTTCTTCTTTGCTGATGATTCCTGTGCCGGGTTTGGGCATCATCAGACTTGCGAATTCCGAACTTTCACCTACGGGAATGGCCAGGCGGTTATCGAGTTTGTTTTCGATTAAAACCTCATTGGAATATTTAAAACTCGGGTAGCTGCCGTAGAAAATATTCTTGTCAATCGGATTTACGAGTACATAAGCTGAATCTACACCACGCAGAGTTGCGATATCCCCGTTTTCGCGGAAATTAATGTACACGCGCTCCTCAATAACTTTTGAGAAATGCGCAATTTCGGTGTCCGATGCAAGGATTTTTGCAGCATTATCAATGGCAGGCAGGGTTTTTCCTTCTTTGCTTTTCAGGGTAATATCTGCGTGAAGATTCGCGATAAGATCACGATTAAGATCCTCCAGTCCTGAAAATACGGAAATAATGATGAACATTGCCGTTACAGCAACCATCATGGCAAGCGCCGCCAGCCAGGTAATAAATGTTACCGCTGTGCTGCCTTTTTTAGCCAGCAGATACCTTGTCGCTATGTAGAGTGGAGTGGTTCTCAAGAAGAAGAATTTTATCGGATTTCGCTTAAAGGATAGGATTATCGCCTTCGCCTTTCAGTTCTTTTTCAATTTTCTCAACATCATCGAGAGTCGTGTCAAGATAGAAATTGATTTCCGGGATAATTCTTACCTGCTTACCCATTTTCTGGCCCATGAAGTTGCGGTACTGCGCCTTATTTTCGTTAATTTCCTTCATGATCTGTGTGCGGAATTCGGCAGGGAAAATACTCAGGTAAATCTTAGCAATGCTTAAATCGGCGGTTACTTTCACATCAGAAACAGTCACCAAAAAGGTCTGTTTGCTTTCCTTGGCCTGTTTGCGGAAGTATTCTGCAAAATCTTCCTGTATAATCTGGGCTACTTTTCTTTGTCTGTTGCTTTCGTTCATGCGGCAAATTTACTATTTTTGTTTGAGATTTGAGGAATGCCGGGTGAGGGATGCGGGATGTTTAAAAAACGTATTAATTCCCATCATTCATCATCCCAGCCAAGGTCAATCATCCAACACCTAACCCCCATCATCCTTCATCAAACACCCAACCCTATGAAAATCGAACATATCGGCATCGCCATAAAATCCTTAGAAACCTCCGATCATCTTTTTGCACGCCTGTTAGGAAAACACAGCTATAAACAGGAATCTGTGGAAAGGGAAGGAGTTACGACTTCTTTTTATGAAGTGGGAGACAGTAAGATCGAACTTCTTGAAGCAACCAATCCTGAAAGTCCGATCGCCAGGTTTCTGGACAAAAAAGGCGAAGGCGTTCACCACATCGCATTCGGTGTTGAAAATATCTATGCAGAAATTGAAAGACTGAAGAAAGAAGGCTTCATATTTATTTCTGAAGAGCCAAAAGATGGGGCCGACAATAAACTGGTGGTCTTTCTTCATCCTAAATCCACCAACGGAGTTTTGGTAGAATTATGCCAGGAAAAGGGATAAAAGCTTTTGAAATTTCAAAAAAATATTTACATTTGCAACTCGCAAAACAGAGGGTTTATCTCCTTTTGTTTTCTGGCCTTGTAACTCAGCTGGTTAGAGTAGCTGACTCATAATCAGCAAGTCCTTGGTTCGAGCCCAAGCTGGGCCACTTGAAATTCCGCAACACCCGTTGCGGAATTTTTTTTTGTGCCCTGAACAGAAAATTCCTGCGGGGTAAGTAGTGGACGTATAGGACTCATTCTTCAGGAAAACTTTTCCTGCAATAGACCGGAGGTCGGTATGTTTCTTTTCTTCATGAATTTTTATCGACCGAAGCTAAGCCATTTTCTTAGAAATTTATCCGGCAAACATCTTTTCCCGGTTTATACTGCATTCTAAAGCTTTTTACTGAACTTCCCAGGCACGGCCTTTATCCTTAAATAAGCGCCTGGAACGGTTAAGGGAGACGTACCCTTAAGCATACTATATCCATACTGTATTCATGCTGTATCCATACTATATAATATATTTATTATCTTTGAGTATCACTAAAATTATCAATAATATGGCAGAGCTTATAGGTATTCTTAAATTTAAGGGAAAGATGGATGGGCTTTCGTTTTATAAAATGAACGGCAAAATTATCGTGCGGAAACCGGGTGGGTTTGACGGAGAAAAGATCCTGAAAGATGAAAAATATGTGAATGTAAGAAAAAACGCCTCTGAATTCGGGCGCTGTTCAAAATTTGGTGCAAAACTGCGGCGGGCTCTCCAGCCTTTTGTAAAGGATTTCCGTGATCCGATTCTTCATGGGAGAGTGGCGAAGATGCTTCACGACCTTATGAAGCTGGATCCCGTATCTTCCAAGGGGGAGCGGACGGTGCAACTTGGGCTGCAGCATGCTGAAAGCGGGAAAATCCTTGACGATTTTGTATGGAACACTGGTGACGGAAAACGATGCCGCTATGATTATGAAAAGCGGACACTGTTTTTTGACCGTATTCCTGCACGTAGTACGAAAGCGGTGGTTACGCTACGGTTTATTGATCCTGATGAGGGGCAGGATCCGCTGGAGTTTCAGGATTTTGTTTTTGAGGTTTCGCTTCCGTGTACTGAGTTTTTTATTGCTGAGGAGGAGGGATTTGAGTCTGTGCAAGCGCATTATCTGAAATTTGCGCTGATCCGGTTTTATGATGCAGATGGTTTCCTGCTGCGCGGAAAGACGGCAGTGGTAGTGGGGTATTCGGGGAGGTGCTGGTTTCGGCGAATCAATATTTAATTTATGCCACGCGAAAGGATTGACTTCGTCGAATTTGCATTTCGTGCGGCTGCCGGGACACTTCTAGCAGCGAGGTATTCAATTATTCTCACACGGACATCTTTTGACTTTTGACTTTTTTACTTTTGATGAAATATCTATCATGAAAACATCAAAAAAAATGACATTACGGGAGGTGATGAAGGATAAGCAAATTTACCTCAGGGCTGAATGTTTGAATTCGAAAGGTTGGAAGGGATGCGAAAATAATGTTCTCTCCGTAGCGGAACGATTTACTAACAACTTAATTCATGCTGCGAAGCAGAGTGCTGACGAGTGTACCCTTTGTGGCCCACTTATTCTCGAGGAAAGGAGCGGTGTTTACAGAGTGGTTCAGGAGGAGCAACCAATCATTCTTCATTTTATTTTCTTAGCTGTAGTTATTGATGAACTGCACCAGCGAAATATGATAACTGTAGAGGTCAACCACATCTTTGAAGATCTTCTGAAATATGAAACTGTTTACAGGATTCATCTTGACCAAGACAGTAATCAATTTTTCCGGGATAAGGTTATTGATAGAATAGTAATTAACGAGAAGAATAAAGAAAGTTCCATTGAAACAACTATAAGAATGGTAATGGATATTTACAGCAGTATTTTGCAAAACTGCTCTGATTATAAACTTATGGAATTATTAAACTCTTCTGTCAAAAATAAATTTGAGATCATAATTTACTGATCAAAAAAAACAAGTACTTTTGAAAAAAACAAAGACATGGATGTTGAAAATTTAAGGAAGGAACATGAAAATTTAATAACAGAGATTGGAAACCTAGAAGGGATTAACTGCACACCAATTACTGATGGTATAGTTGATATTGATAGGTACTTTAAGAGTGATATTAAAATATTATGGATTAACAAGGAAGTTAATAGTGAAGGAGATAATCATGCTTGGAGTATGATTGATGTACTAAATAACTTAAGAAGCAAATTAGAAGATGAAACGGGATGGGGGAATACTTTCATACCGATCATTTATACTCTGTATGGAATTTTTAACCAAACTAACTGGAAAAACACGCCAGATATTAGGGAGGAGTACGAAATAACTGAAATAATCAAAAACATTGCATATATTAATGCAAAAAAACTTCCTGGAGGTGCCAAAGCAAATTATAATGAAGTTAAAAAATACAGTTCTGAAAACGACATATTAAAAAGACAGATTGCTCTTTTTGAACCAAATGTTATCATTTGCGGAGGAACGTTTGATATTCTAGACAATATTTTCGAAGAAATATATGGAGAAGCTTATGATAATATGAGATCGATTTCAAACACAGCGAGAAACCGTATTTATTACAATGAAGATCTAATTATTTTTGAGGCGTATCATCCAGGTCAATACACGATTAAGGACTCTGTATACTGTGATTCAATAAGTCAGAATGTTCTTCTTTGGAATTCAAAATATAGAAATAAAATTTAAATAAAATTCACATCTGTTATTCTTCTCCAACATCGTAAATGGAAAACCTCTCGAAGGTGTACATGATATTCCTAATTGGTGGATTTCCGCTATAACTGAAGCCATTCTTTCAATGGCTTTCTGTTATTAAGAACATGGTTTATGACCTGCGTAAAAGTGGGGGGCGTTCCGACCACAAAAGGTATGATTATGTGATCATGGATATCGATGACGCCAAACTCATTTCCTTTAGAAACTAAAAAATAATTTGCTCCCAAATAAGAACCAGGGCCATATTTAGGAGGAATTATCATTTCGCAACTGCGGTTAATGAAACCATAGGAAATGCCATCAAAACTTACATTTGCATAGCTCATTACAAAGGTATTAACCACTGAAAAGTGGATATGTGTAGTTGTATGGCTTTCCAGATCATATAAATACCATCTGTCTCTGGTCTTTCCCCAAAAATGGTTCTTAAAGGCCGGCTTAACTTCATCGTAAGACTTATGTGTCAAGAGCTGAAAAAACTGGTTGATTAAAATAAACTGTGTACCGGCTTCTAACAGAAAAACGTCATCAAAAATCTGCCGACCCAATCTTTTGTAATACATTATTTCATTATCAGCATGTTCAATTTTAAATTCTTCCATTTTGTAAAGTAAAGAACGATTACGGACAAAGGAAGTCATTCAACTAATTGATGATGTAATTTCTCTTTTCTTCCAGTAGCAATAATTTAGAACTCCGCAAATAATAAGGATAAGATGATAAAGAAAACTGTGTTGACTTAAAAGAAAAACTGAGAGCATACCGCTGATTTCTTCGGTTTCCGTATTGCGTTCCATATATGCTACTAAAGCGACCTATTGTGTCGTTCAAGTAGTTTATATTTGCTTAGTAATATTTGATAGAACTAATGAGCAGCATTTCCAAAAAAGATAAAAAGAAGTTTTGTGAGATCAATGACAAAATTCGCACTGAGGAAATCAGAGTACGAAATTATTTATTAAAACTTACGCTGGAAATGTTAACTCTTAAGAATCAATGCATTATTGATGATTTTGAATTAGATGTTACTGCAAATGTTTTCAGTTATAATGAAAATTTCTGATGGACAAAGGGTGTAGAAGTTGGTGATCCTTTTATCACAGGATCTGAAATAGGTTATATGATGACACATCTTGATGACGAATTTTTCAATACCAACTGGAACGAATGGCAATGGATGACTACAGGAGAACTGAAAGACCTTCATTTCGGTTATCTTATGCACTGTCTGATGTTTCATACTGATTTTAGGCTAGAAGATATTTTGGCTATTGATGATGTCTGGATTACTATAGAAGCCAGTTATCAGTTTTTTACGCAAAAAATATAAAAAGGAAATATTATGGCAAAAGAAGAACAGATGCTGCGTATGCAGTATATTCAGGAATATTTAAGAGGAAGAAAAGATAAAGGGGCAAGTTATCGGGAGACAAAGGCTTACCTGGAAAGAAAATTTGAAGAAAAGGACCTCGGTGAACTGAAATTCACAGAACGTACTTTTCAGCGGGATAAAAAAGCTATTTTGAAAGTAGCAGGCATTCAAATTTCTTACCGGCGCTCCCGGGATGTGTATTATATCGCTGAAGAAGAACTTACCAACGCTGAGGAATCCGTATTTGACAATCTGCTGTTGGTTGAAGCCTACCGTGAAGCCAAAAGCAATTCTGACATTATGATCTTTGAACCCAGGAAATCCCGGGGCTTAAACCTGCTGAACGGAATTATTCACGCGATACAGAACTCAAAAGTGATCAGCTTTACTTATGAAAAATACTGGACGAGTGATAAATCTGAGCGTGTCGTTGAACCTTATGCGCTGAAAGAATTTCACCACCGATGGTACCTTCTGGCTAATGAATTCAAATCTGAAAATCTGTTTATCAAAACTTTTGCATTAGACCGCATTTCGGATTTTGAAATTAAAAACAGCAGTTTTAAAAAGGAGCAGTTTGATCCGCGGACTGCGTTTAGTCAAAGCTTTGGCATTATCGCACCTAATGGAGAAAAGCCGTCAGATATTATTTTGTCTTTTGACCGGGAGCAGGGAAATTATATCAAATCGCTTCCCCTTCATCATTCACAACGGGTTGTAAAGGAAGAAAACGGAAGAACTTTATTCTCTTATTATCTTGTGCCGACTTATGATTTCAGACAGGAAATTTTGTCTCATGGTCAGCGCGTAGAAGTTTTGTCGCCACCAACTTTGAGAGCTGAGATTGAGCGTGACCTGCGTGCGGCGGCCCAGCAGTATGGGAGGGGAGTGTAGTAGGACGCGGAGTTTTTAAGCGGTGGTGTTCCTGCGTTTTCCTGTTTTGAGAAGATGCGACCCATTGCGTATTCAGGGAGGTGGAGCCAGTGGAAGATCAAACGAAGACTCTTTACCCAGTGGACAATGAAGTGATTTAACCACAAAAGTGACAAAAGATTTTGATGGGGAAAGGCAATCAAAAGGGGGCAAAAGGAGTCTGATCATTCTTATCGATTTTAGTGTCCGAGTGGGAGAGGGCAGAGTGATACACTTGGCCAACAAAGGCACGAAGTGAGGACACTTCGCGCAGCAGGAGATTTTAGTTGTTGAGTTTTGGAGTTTTTGAGTTCCTGAGTTGTGGGATTCGGAACTGATGTGGAGAATACTGAAGATTTTCGATCTGTGTAGAAAGACCTATCGAATGGTTCGACATGATATTCCGATGCTAGGGCACGGATTGCAAATCCGCGAGATCTGGTTTATGACCACACGATACAATCGTGCGGTAGCGGGGAGTGAAGTTGTCCGGCAGGCACCTGTTTTGGAAGATTAAGGTAGAGGTGTTATTCGTTTATTCGCCTTTTGGTATAGCGGCAAAGTCCAACCCGTAAAAGCTGGCTTTTTTATTACTTTATGACCACACGATACAATCGTGCGGTAGCAGGGCGATCTACTACGATGCAGTGCAACTAAAAAATGCTCATAAAACTAAAGAAAAGAGGTGTCAGCGAAATTTAAAGTTCACTATTATTTACACTACCGGATTATGGATTCAAGAAAACATCTATCAATCTCAGCACTTTTAAAAAAGATCATGAATAGCGATCAGAAAATTTCTAATAACGATTTTCATCCGAAAATGCATTGGAATAAAGATTACATATAGAGTTGTAAAACAACAGCCTTAAAGATAGTTATGTCTTAAGAACTAGTTTAAGGTGAAAATTGGAATATATGATCACAAAAAAGTCAAAGACTTTTAAAAGAATAACAAAATTGCTGCGATTCACTACTAAGAAAAACTAAAAAAATGTAAAAAAAAACTCTGCCTAATGGCAGAGTTCGTGAAATAACATTTTTATTAAGGTTTTGCAATCAATTTTCCACTTTGCTGAGCTCCGTTTTTACCTTTCAGTTGGTAAAAATATACGCCGGCCGGAAGTGTCATCGGGATTGATGTAGTCTTGTTGGACAGTGTTTTTTCCGCTACTTTAGAACCCGCAGCATTGTAGATCACAAGATTCGCACCGCCTTTTACTTCATCAATGGAAACATTCAATACAGAAGAAAACGGGTTAGGATAAAACTTCGCACCCTGCTTTCCGAAATCTGCAGAAGCGGTACTTAGAGCGAGACAACCGGGAGTCATTACAGCTTCAATACCAAACGTACTGATTCCACCACTTGTGCTAAGCACTCTGCCTTCGATTTTAACGCCGGTGTTGATGATTACTGCACCGTTGTTTCCGATAACCGTTCCTTTAAAATCGGCATAATCATTCAGATTGATAGCTCCGTCCACTTTCCAGAAAACGTTTTTAGCCTGCGCACCATTCTGCAAAACTACTTTTGCATAAGTACTCGTAGATAATGCTCCGTTAATTTTGATCACAAAAACAGCATCTGCATTCCCCTGCGCATTAAGATATACAGTACCGTTCAAAACGGTAGCAGCATTCATAATATAGGTATGGGGCGTAAGTACGAGATCATTTCCGAAAGCTGCTGGATAAAGCAGTTCGATATCGGTCGGAAGCGTGTTTAAATAAGTGTAGACATTGTTTAGATCTGCTGCACAAATGGCAGTAGAAACATCGGGGTTAGCATGAATGGTACCTGTAACATTCTCAGCCTGAAAACCTGTGGTAAGGCCCACATTGGTACCTACATCACCGGTGATAAATGACACTCCGGTATTGGTCACCGCTCCGTTTCCTGAAAATACGGTATAACAGGCAACTGAATTTAAAGTGGGCTGCAATGGTCCCGTAAGAACCGGCGTGCCGCATCCTAAAGGTTTAGCCATGGTGATGCCATCAACCGTTACTGCACCCGTAGTAGAAAGAGCTCTACCTTCCAGGGTTACTCCTGTACTCAAAATAATTGCTGCGTTATTGGCAACGATCGTTCCTTTCATCGCAGTGTTGGTGGCTAAATCTACAAGACCTTCAATTTTCCAGAAGACATTACAGGCCGTAGCGCCGTTCGTCAGCAAAACCTGTGCGTTTGCGCTGGAAGAAAAAGCGCCGCCGATCTGGAAAATAAATACCGAGTTAGAATTTCCGCCGCCATCCAAAGTCAGCGTGTTGTTTAAAGAAGCGGTCTGACCGATGGAATAGGTTCCAGCGGTTAAAGTCTGACCGTTTCCTAATAAAGCTGCAGGAAAATAATTCGGAACTGCAGCATTCAGTTGATTGTACGCAATAATAAGATCAGCAGCAGCAATAGCGGTGGTGCCGTCTGCATCGTGCATTACGCCATTAACATTTCCGAAATTGGTAGCAGATCCGTTGTTGGTTCCTACATTGCCGGTGATGATCGACATTCCGGTGTTCGTTACCGCACCATTAGAGGAAAAGAGTGCAAAATTTGAAGATGTTCCCAGAACAGGTGCTTGAGCACTGATGTTGCCCGTCACCATTATTGCGGCAGAGGCTGCCAATAATAAAAGTTTTTTCATGTGATTGAAATTAAACTGAATCCTTATTTAGTTCAGTCCGGCAAATGTAATTCAATAAATTGCAAATAACACCAACGTTTATTTATTTTATTTCACTAATAATTATTTATTACAACATTTTTAATAATTTTTGCATATAAAAAATATAAATTTATAAATTTCACACTTTAATGAATTTCGGGAACATGATTAAAAGTTTTTTCCTCTAAATATCTTCAAGATTTGCTTTCCTTTTTTGTCCCAGTTTTTTATAGAAAGAAGGCGTTAAACCCGTTATTTTTTTAAACTGCGCCGATAAATGCGAGATGCTGCTGTAACTCAGTTGCAAGGCAATAAAATAACTATACAGATTGATAAAAAATGATCAACCGCTTCTTAATCAATTCCATTTGAAAAAGTGTTTATAAAACTCCTCATTGGGTATAAATAGGTTAAATAGTAAAGATTTAAACCCGTAAAGGTATATTATGAATAATTTTAGTGATTTTGGACAAAATCCCCAATCCTGCACTGGGGGATTCCTGTCTGTATTTTTAGTCGGCTTGAAGAATAAGATTTTTCTCTTTAATCAGATGATCTAATTTTTTGGTCAGAACGTTCAGGATTTCATCCATAATAATTAATTCTTCCGCTGATGACCTTCCCCTGCTGTCTGAATATTTAATATAGTGATCTATTAATTTATAAAAATCAGTGGAAAGTTTTTCAAATAAAAATTCAGTTTTTTCCAGAGACGGATCTGCGTAAACACAAAGTTTCCATATACTGTATGCGTTTAAGTAGTGTGGCATATAATAGGGAAACGCAGCATTAATGTAAATGCGTAACAGGCGCATGATGCTGTTTGAAAACAACTGTACAAGTCCGCAATGATTATCATGCTGCAGGTGATCCCGAAGATTAAAGTACTGTTCTACAAAGTCTTTCACGGTACGATACTGCATGTTAAATTCCCAATCACTGGCCCATACAGAATCCTGCCAATGAATGGCTGGGTGGAAATCATTGGACTGATACACTTTATTTTCATCGGTGATGATCCGCTTCATCAGCTGTTGATGTTTACTCAGATGATTCTGAAGGTATATTCTGCTGTGACCCAATATCACAACATTTGTCCTGCCATTCGACGTGTCCGATACTGAGTGCTGAATATCCTCAATGGCACTGTTTCCAATTCCGTCACCAATGACCAGCAGATAATAGATGCATTGCTTTTCTTCAGGGTTTGGAGAACATATTTCTTTTGTTTGAAATAAGTAAATTTCTTCCGGTGCAAGTTTTGTGATAATGGTTTTTAATACATTCTCAAAATGATGATCTTTAACTTCGGTATCTTTCGCATAACAGTTCATTATTTGTGGTGACTTTTTTTGAAGCGAATCACATGGGTGAATTGCGAGAATTTATCAGCAACCATCTTATACAGCTGTGCTTCTGCTGATTTTACCGCACTAGAAAGCTCTGAATAAATATCAGATTCGCCACCGCCTTCCGCTTCACTTACTGATTCCTCCATTTTGCTGATCAGGTAAAAAGTATGTTCATTTTTCATCACAAAAACTTTCTGAATTTCCGGAATATAGCGGATCAGCTGTGTAAGTCTTGTGTGAAGGTTTCTGTCAAAGAAATTACAGCCCATGTATAAGTTTTCCAGGTATTCCACATGATGCTCAAATAAGGTCAGGTAATTCTGAAAGGCCGCTGCATACCTCTGGCCGGCGTGAAATTTATTGGCTTCTGTCATCAGGAGGTCATGGTCATGGTAAAACTTCTCCTTAAAAACATTCAGCTTTTTCTTAAACGCTTTCTTTGTGGGGTGCGTTTTCAGCGGTACACCAACTTCCTCATTCATCCAGACCATTGCTGAGGGATCAGCGTAATACTGATAGAAAGGATTGCCGCATTTCAACTGAAATTCTGCTTTATGGTGATAAGCAATATGGATACTGACCTGAGCAGCTGCAGCTTTGGCTATCCATTTTCTGGCGCGCAGGGTTTCTGCCTCTTTAGGGTCTTTCATCAGGATCAGTACTTCTATTGATGAAGTGTTTTCAGGCTTTAACACATGCAGCTGAAGCACTGAAAATTCATGAAGGGCTTGAGAGATCTGATTTCTGATGACCTCATGCGGTAAAGGAATGCTGATTTTCTGTTTCGTTTCCATCATTTTGTATTTTTAAAGGTTAGGACACAAATTTCTTTAAGGTACAGGAGCTATTCAAGTTTGAAGAGGGATATTATATTCCTGATTATGGATATTTTATCTTTTCAATACCCCGTTCGCGGATGAGTTGGGCCGCATCAAGCATTTTCTGAAGATGTAAAAACGGAGAAATAACATTCCCCTGTGGATGATCGCTATACGGACCCAGAGAAAAATAAGTAACCTCCGTAAGAAAATCCTCGAATTCCTGGAGAGAAAAATCCCTAAAGGCTCTCGTAAATACCAAAAACGGATCAGTGTACTCGTCGTCGAATAACGAACCCTGCATGACGTGAGAAACATATTGAGGAGGTTCACTCAATTTCCATTTTTTCGATCCTGACGTCAGCACATAAGCCGCACGTAAAAATGATTTGAGGGAAACATAAAAATGCAGAACCAGTGAAGGATCACGCTGTAAAAAGACTTGTGGCCTCATTGTAAAATGCATGAGTTCAAATAACCGGTCTTTGGTTTCACTTAATGTACCGCTTGTAAACAAGTCATCAAATACTCTCAATGAGCAAGTCCCTGAATACGAAGCCCAAAATCTGGCTTCAAAATCTATTTTTTTCTTTTCATCACTTTAATCTTTAATTTGGTACGAAGTTGAAGAATGATGAAGAGCTATACTATTCTGAAAAGGGATAATATATCCACGGCATTAGGATTTTTACCTCAATTTTTTTAACTTTACTTTTCAACGGATCGCCGTATCTTTAGGGCTCAGAAAAACAATACGCATGGAACAGAAAATACATCAGGGACGCAACGTGAAACGCTTCAGAGAAATGCTGGGCATCAAGCAGGAGGCATTAGCCTTTGACCTCGGTGAGGACTGGAATCAAAAGAAAATCTCGCTGCTGGAGCAAAAGGATGTCATTGAAGATCCTCTGTTGAAAAAGATTTCTGAAGTACTGAAAATCCCCGTAGAAGCTTTTCAGAATTTTGATGAGGAACAGGCGGTGAATATTATATCGAATACGTTTAATGACCAGTCGAACGGATATAATTACTATCCTACTTTCAATGTTAATCCAATAGAAAAGTGGATTGAGGCTCTTGAAGAGATTAAGCGTTTGAATGCTCAATTAATAAAATCAAAGGATGAGCAGATTAAATTGATGGAGAAATTGATTCAAGATAAATAAAATATTATATAAATAGAAATCCCGAGAACGCTCTCGGGATTTCTAATTTTTTGATTTTAATACTCAATTCAAAATATGCAAGTCCGATAAAAGAAAGATTTCCCTGGGTTTGTTTGGGTAATTCAACCCAAAATTATAGTTTAAAATTAAACTACATTTACACGGCCATCTTTTATATTTACATTCCCCGTCTCAAGTAATATATTAATCGCAGCACTTATAATTTGGGCAATTTGATTTCCAACCTTCATAAAACCCAATGTTTTTGACGTAATTCTTACCAGGTCCTCCTTACCTAAACTTAAATTCATTTCCAGAATTTCCATGACCACCAACATGATTTCTTCCTGAGAAATGTCTTCTATTGATCTTTTTTCAACAGAGTTATCTCGGTACTGATGAAGATTTTCCGGGTTGACCATTTCATTCCAATAGAAAACCTGGTGTGTTTCATTTTTCGAAACTGCCGGTATGCTCTCAACTATTTGTGTGAGATACCCATTGAGTTTAGTACCAGCTCTTGCAGTATTCCATAATTTAAGAACTTTTCTGAATAAGTAATTTTTGCTGATCGGAGCTTCGACTGAAATTATTTTGGTGAATTGATCAATAAGTAAAGTTCGGTTCTCCAAAAAGTATATGCTCTCTGAATTCGCGGATGCTGCAAATTCTATAACCGCACTTTCGTAAGGAATCATAGCTTTATTGAAACCGATGCTTTCGATTTCGAGTAAAGGATTTTGCGATCTAAGTGCGTCCGTTGGTAAAACTGGTTCAACTGTTTTTTCCTCTTTAGGCAAATTTTTATAATGCTCCACTTTTTCCTCTACCTGCGCAATGATCTTATCTTTATTTTTCAGCCAATCCAACGTCCAAATTCGATATAAATTCCAATCTAGGCCTGCTAATACATTGGGTGCCAATAGTTCCCGGTCGTTTGTGGTATGTATATTATAGTAGTTTTCACTATCGACCAATATCCCCAGCACATACTCATTTTCATTCTCGGGATGTACAATCCCCAAATCTACTTTATAATCTGAGGTACCGATATTTCTGCTCACTTTCAGACCTTTGCTTTCCAGATGTTTTGCAATAGATTCAGTGAGAGAAATTTTATCTGTATTTTCCGCAGGCAAACGCAGGGAAAAGTTGCCTTTTTCTGCAAAATGTAGAAAGTCTTTTAGACCTTTCACCCCTTCAGATTTTGTCCGGTTCAGGTCTATCTGGTCACTCTTCAGCGAAGAAAACACTTTCATTTCATACCGCGCTCTTGTAACCGCCACATTTAATCTTCTCCATCCTCCGTCCCGATTCAATGGACCAAAGTTCATCGATATTTTATTTTCCTCGTCAGGACCATATCCAATTGAAAACAGAATGAAATCCCGTTCATCGCCCTGCACATTTTCAAGATTTTTAATAAAAATGGGCTCTTCTGTATTCATCGCGAACTCTTCCAACTGCGGATTCTCCTGAAACAATTTCTGCAATAAATCTTCAATTAAAGTCTGTTGGGTCTGACTAAAAGTTACAACACCTAGCGACTTTCTGATACCTAAGGACAAGTGTTTTTTAATATAATTAATAATTGCAAAAGCTTCATTCTTGTTTGTTCTTGTTTTCCCCTTGTCATAAAATCCTTCTACAAATTCAAACGTCACCTTCTGATTTAAATCATCAGGAGAAGGGAACGTTAACAACTTACTGTCATAAAAGTTTTTATTACTGAAGGATATTAAACTCTCGTGCTTGCTGCGATAATGTCTTAGCAAATAATTAGACGGGATCGATAAAGCCAGACAATCCTCTAAAATACTTTCCAAGTCCTCCATTTCTAAATTATCTTCATCCACCTTCGAAGAAGAAAAGAAACTGGTTGGGGGCATCTGTTTTGGATCTCCGACAATTATCGCCTGCTTTGCTCTTGCTAAAGCACTTATTGCTTCTGATGTTGGCAATTGAGACGCTTCATCAAAGATGACCAGATCAAAATGCTCGCTGTCCACGTCAAAATATTGCGCGACTGAAATCGGACTCATGAGCATGCACGGTTTTAGTCGTGGAATTAAAGCTGGAATCTGATCAAAAAGCCTCC
Source organism: Kaistella faecalis (assembly GCF_019195395.1). Classification (NCBI taxonomy): domain Bacteria; kingdom Pseudomonadati; phylum Bacteroidota; class Flavobacteriia; order Flavobacteriales; family Weeksellaceae; genus Kaistella; species Kaistella faecalis. The sequence goes on along the minus strand of NZ_CP078067.1, from coordinate 561,187 downwards.
TGATAGAAACACCTCTACCTCTGCTCCTAATTGCTTTCTGTAAAAATCCAATTTCCGAGCTTTGAGCAGCATCCTGACTGAAATTTGGAATATTTGAACTTAATTTTACAATTAACTTATTTTTGGAAATATCTACGAACTCTTTGTGGAGCTTTTTATACTGCTGAATTAACGATTCGTAAATATTGATATCAAAACCTGTTAAAACTTCAGAGTTGTAAGTAGTTTGGATGAAATGATTGAAGTGCAGTATTTTATTAAAATCAAACTGGATATTATTAGGATTTACTTTTCCTTCCTCTAACAAATCAACAAACCATTTAAGATCTATTTCCTGTGCTTTCGTGCTGTAAATATTGTAATTAATCCAGTTTTCCAACTGATGAAGATTGACTTTTATGTCCGAAAGCTTCTCCAGATTCGGAATTTCTGACAGATAATTTTTAAGATGCTCTTCCGTATTTTCCAGCAGGTTTGCGTCCGCTGTGATCTGCTCAATTTCCTGTGTTATATTCAGATTTATAAAGTTCCCTTTCATCCATTCCTCCGGGCTTTCAACCAAAGACTGTTTAAGACTTATATCCAGTTGTTCCACGTGGCGCAGAGACGTTTGGAGATGTTTAGTGTCCAGATTATCATTCAGGAAATAATGTGCGCGCAAACTGCTGTAAACATTAAACTTATTTTCAGAAAGCTTACCCTTTACAGTCTGATACTCTTCCAGCCGGCTAAATAGTTGATCAATAATTTCTTCGGATTCTATTTTTGAATTGGCATAACCCTGCAACTGCTTCTTTACTTTTCGCTGATTGATCCATTTTGGCAAAAACCACGCATGTCTGTATTGGTTCCAGGTTATTCGTAAGGGAGCGACATCCATTCCCAGAATATTCTCGCTGAATTTTACTGTAATGGCAGATTCCAGACTTTGCATTTTAGCATTAAATTCAACCCATTGGTTCAGATCCTGCTGTTTTTCTTTGTCGAAATAGAACTCAAAAAGCGCTGGATGAATTTGGTTTTCTTTAATAAAGCTAAAAACCGATGAAAAGGCCTTGTACTGATTACTGTCAATTTGATACTTATTAAATAAATCCTGGGCTTTCTCATAAGTCGAGCGGTAGTTCTCAATCGCTTTCGAAAGATTATTCTGATGGTCGAACTGATGGCTGTCTATTTTCACTAGACGTAACGGATGAGTAGAGGGCGCACCGGTTTTCACACCAATAGAACTGAAGGGCACAATCCAATCGTTCCAGGTATTCCATTTTGAAATTGTTAGATTTTTAAAATCAATATGTACTTTTTCTCCGTCAAAGTAGGAAACTGTATTACTTTCCAAAAACGAAATGGAATCATATAAGCTCCAACCTATTGAATTTTTATGATGTAACTGAGTGACGTATTTGTTTATTTCATTTTTACGTTCGTCTAGCCGTGTCGCTTCCTGTAAAAAATTTTTGTTCAGCTGATACTTAGGTACCGCTAGGACCTCTTCGAACTGTTTTAATACATCTGACTTCTTAGATTTATTAGAGTGCAATTCTAAGCAGAAAGGTGCCAGTCCAATATTTTCCAATCGCTTGTGTACGACATCTAATGCCGCTTTTTTTGCTGCCACAAACAATACTTTTTTATTGTTGGCTAGTGCGTCTGCAATAATATTGGTAATGGTCTGTGATTTTCCCGTTCCCGGCGGACCATGAAGAATGAATGTTTTGTTCTGATTGGCATTCAGTACCGCATTTAACTGGGAATTGTCCGCTGGAATGGGCAAAGTTAATGCCGCCGAAGCCAGATTTTCCAACTCAAGATAGTCCGCCTCTACACTTTCCAAAGTATTGGATAACTTACCGTCAATCAGACTTTTTACGATAGGGCTTTTTTGAATTTCCTCAGCATATTTGGAAATATCCTGCCATAAGATGAGTTTATTAAATGAAAAAGTACCTAAAACAATCTGCTCCAATACGTCCCAACCTTCCAAATTAAGCACTGCGCTGCGGATCATAGCTAGAACCCTAGGGACATCTACACCTAAATCGTCCATTGGCAGCGTTTGCAACGCATGCAGATTCAGATTGTATTCCTGCTTCAAATACTCGATTAACGTGATGTTAATCATGGTTTCTTCTTCGCGGCTTCTCAAAGTATATTTCGAAGTGACTGATTTTCTGAACAGTTCCACAGGAATAAGCAAGATGGGCGCAAAACGCGGGACGTTTCTATTTCTGGGTTCAAACCACTTCAGTAGACCGAGACCCAGATATAAAGTACTTTTTCCGTTTTCTTCTTCGGCAAGTTTGGAGGTACGGAAAAGGTTCGTTAAAATAGCGTCTAAATCATCATTATGGTAGGTCGTAAGCAGGCGATTATATTTGAACTCATCGTTTGCAAGTTTAAATAAATCAGAGGAACTGTGTATAGGTGGCAGATAGTTGTTATATTTTCGCGTAACCGGCTGATTATTATCCGGCTGTATGGTGTATGCCTTGCCTTCGGCGAAAGTATCCTCAAGCAGGTTAATTTTTAGATCAACAATCTGAAGCATGCTCTTGGTAAAACGTAAATTGAGCAGATTATTCCGCAATGATAAATCCAGCAGTTTCCTCTCCCATATTTTCTGTTTGGTAAGATTGGTGAAATCGGTAAGTTCAAGATTGTCGTAGGTTTCACCAAGATCGTATTCGTCATCTAAAACAATGTCGGCCATACCGCCCACAGATGGAATATTATTCTTTAATCCCGAATTAATCGGTGATATTGATAAAGGCACCACGCCATTAGATCTTGTATTTTTAATATCGAGGGAAAGAACAAAATCCGCCTCGTTCAGTAATTGCACTTCAGCTTCTGCGATCGCTTTGCTGAACGGTATGTTGCTTCCTTTACAGAGAGTGGTAGTTTCAATTATTATAATCTCCCTGATTCCTTGCGCAATTCTCTTGGCGATCGCTGCCTGATCAAAATTGATCATCGACTCGAAACGCTTATCTTCAAGCCAGACTCCTACAAAAGCGTGCCCTTTTGTAATAATGACGATGGGGTTTAGATCGCTTGCTTCAAGACATGCTGCGAACAGAAGGGTAATGTCAATACAGTTTCCAAATTTAGTTTCAATAACCTGATCTACAAGTCGGATTCGTTGACCATGATTTTCAAAACTCGGCGGCATCGCACTATAAATCAACTCTTTGTTCTGAATAGCCTTGTATAATGCAGAAACCAGTTGAATTACCCTATCTTTATTTTGAGCCTGATAACCCTCAAATGCCAACGTAAACCCATTTTGCTCCAGAATTTTTATGGCATCAGATTTTATTTCATAGATCTTGGAATTATTAGGAGTAACATATGAACTCAGTAGTTGTGGAAGAAACTGTAAACCGCCGAAATAGTCTATGGGCAAAACGTCTAAATTAAATTGCGTTGCAGCCACTTCCGTATCATTTGAAATGACGGTAATCCTGATGCTGTCAATATCTTTTTCTGACAGGTTTTTAAGCAGCTGCAACTGATAGTGAAAATCAAAATGAGTAAGGGTAAAAGAGCCGCCGGAAACCTTATCTATGAAAGTACTGTACTTTTCGAATATTCCTTGGCTTGAAGTTATTTCCACTTTAAGATTTTCCAGTTCTTCGTTTAAATTTACGACCGTAACTGAAGACAGAAAATTATACTTATTCAAACTAAAAGTATAATTGAAATAAGGGGTGCTTTTTACAATGATTTCGGGTGTAAAGGTTTCAGTCATTTGTGTTTTATGTTAATGGTTAATTTCTGTTACTCTTAAAATTCTCTCCCTGCTCCAGCATATTATTGTACACTTCATCCGGTATATTAGGCGGATAACCGGACGCTTGCAACTCACTGATTCCCTTTTTAGCTATGCTTTGATGTCGCCTCTGTCACTCCAGTCGGGATAACACGACAATAGAAAATCACTAAGGTTTTCCTTAGTCAGTATCCTGATGAGATGTACATACCCTTCCTTTTTCATAACATGGATAAATGGATTTTTATAATTGGATCTTATATATTTCTTTGATTAAATATTCTCGTAATATTTTAATTTTCTTTTATTAAATGCAGGCATTGCTCCTTCTAAAACTTTTACAATACACTCGTTAATTTTGGGATTTTCGATTGCACCTGCTTTAAATGAAAATTTATAATTATTTTCTTTATCAAGTTCAGTGTAAATTACTTGTTCTGCATCTGCGACAACTGCTAAATTTGGATTATGCGTAACTAGTATTATTTGTCTTTTTGATTTAGCTTTCTTAATAAATGGAACTAAAATATTTGCAACGCTGTGATTATCGAGATTATCTTCCGGCTGATCAATGATTAATGGAATATCATTATTATCAAGTAGCAGATAAAATATTAATAACAAAGCTCCTTTTTCCCCGGGAGATAGCTGATCTAAATTTTTATTTCCCTGTCGTAATTCATAATTATAGTCAACGAAATCAAGGGAAAATAAATAATCATACAAATCCACCACATCATTTACTTGATTTTCAATATATGTCTTTTTCTCTGGCTCTCTTAAATCAGTAAAAAATGGATTTACTAAATTTTCCAATAGCTTACTAACACCATCAAAAATGCTAATATCCGCATTCTCAATTAGTTTTCTGAATTGTAATTCTGCATTTTCTTTTCCGTAAAAAGTTCCAGCTTTATTAAAAGATATAAAATCTAAAAACCGTTTCTGAAAACTTGAAGTAAGGGTAAAAGACGCTTCTATTTCTATCGGATATTCAGATAGTAATTCATTGTTTTCACAAATAATATTGTCAATACGTTGTTTTACGTTTTGGTAAGTTGATAATACAGAAGTTTTTAAGTCAAAGATCTCTTTAGTCAATCTTAATCTTTCAATTTTATCGGTTTCAATATCACTTGTGAGGTTTGTATTTAAATAGTTTAGTTCTTTTTTATAGAACTCGAGCGTACCATGAGTGGTTGGAGTACCAATTATTTTATTTTTAAGATCTTCCCAATTCTTTTTTTCTAACAGATAATGCTGGTAAATCTTGTCAGCTTCACCTAAAGATTTTTGTATTTCTTCTTTTCTTTCTATGTATTCTTTTAGAATAGCTTTTTCAGATTTGTATGTAGGATCCGTCGAAATAGATTCATCTAATGATAATTTGTAAACTTCGTATTGCATGTTTTTTTCAGACAACAGTGTTTCTAGAGTTTCTAGATTTGAAGTAACTGTAATTAATTGATCAATGTCGAGATTTTCATATTTTGATATTTCTGAAGCTAAACTATTTTTAAAATCAACAACTTCTTTAATTTTATTAACAATTCGTTGTTTTACTGATTTTAACTCGTTTAACTCAATGAGAAGAGTCCCTTTTAGCTCTTCAGTTGCTTTTATTTTGTCTTCTTGCTGATTTATTTTATTAGTTAACTCTTCGACCTCATCATTAATATTTTTATTCTGTTCTGCATGGTCAGGATCATCATTAGGGTTTGTAACAGCAATTGGCTCAATTAAAGCATCTAACTCATCTTGCCTTTGCTTAATATGTTCTTCAATACTATTTTGGTGTAAAGGATTTAACTTAATTTCTTTATTTAGTATTGATTCATTAATAGAATGTAATTTACCTTTCAACAGAATAATTTCTTCTTTGCTTACACTATTTTTATAATCAATTAGTTCCTTGAAGTTTGTCTTTCCTAACTTCTCATCTTCTTCCAAGTGAGTAAATACAACATTCTCGATTTCCTTATTAAAATCTTCTACAGATTCATTAGTAATACTTTCAAAATAGCCTTGTGGTAAATACTTTACTTTTTCTGTATGTAGACTATCAGTTTTGTGATTTAGATTTTTTACACTTTCAGCACCGCTTAACCATTTTAGTTTTGCTTCAAAATTCTGGGAAATACGGCCACTATTCTCGCCAAACTTTTTTTTATTCAAGAAAGAAAAATCATCATGTCTTCCATTGTAATCTCCACAAAGTCCTATTATATCAGCTAAAGCGCTTTTGCCATTTCCTTTATTACCGATAATAGCAACTAATTCAGGATTTAGAGGTATTTCAATATCTCTAAACCAGACACCATGAGAACTTTCATCATATCCCGTCACTTGATTTATTGTAATCGATTCAATATATTTAGTCCTGTTAGTGTTAACTCTTAAATTAATATTAGGTTTATCTCCTACAAACAATCTACTTTCTTTCTCTATTAAAACTTGTTTCAACCCATGAAAAGATATATCGGACTTTAACCAATTTAAACAATTTCCAACTCTATCTTTTTCAGATGTTTCCGTAGAAAAAGAATGGGCATCACTGCAATCAAATAAAAAATCATTGACATTTTGTGAATTAAGTTTTTCTTTCGCCTTATTATAATTCTCAATTGACTCTGCTGCCGTAAAAACTATATTTGCGCTATTAATTATAGATTTCTTTTGAGCAATCGATGCATCTGTCCATTGCAATTTATCCCATTCGGTTTTACCTATAGCAATGAGATATTTATCGGTAAAACAATCTTTATTTAAAGAATCAAAAATCTGACTTTCCTATAAATTCAGATTATTAAATCCTTCAATCAAATCGGAACCGTAATTGTGCAGTTGATCTGCAGGAACACTTTCTTTTATCTTTCGTCCTAATTCTTCTACACTACTTCTCGTTATTGCCCTAGTCCATGCGGCTCCGTCAGATTCTAAAACATAGGATTGTTCTAAAGTATTAAGAAACTGACTTTTAATTGTTTCAATTGAAACTTCAGGGGAAAATATAACGTGAAAATTTATTCGTTTAAGATTTTTAAAATCAACTCCAGCAAACTTTTCAATTCTGAATTCTAAAACAGGTATTAACAACAAATTATTTAAACGCCCATTTTCGTTCTGTTCGCGTAATAATCTTTCATATCCATCAATAAAGAAATAATCATTTATCCCTACAACCTTAAACTCGCTAGGCAAGTTTTCTAAATCGGTTATATATTTTTCCCACACATCACTATCATTTCCATATCTATGGAAAATCGATGCTGGCGTATGTACATGTAAATCCCAAATATTCCATTCAGATCCTTTATTTATCATTGTTACGTTTTTATAGATATTAGTTTTAGTTTTCTTTATTTTAAGCACTCACTTCCTCCCCAACCGCCAACCGCGACAACAACAAACTTTGCAGTTGCGTGAGTTTTGGTTTTATTTCAATTTAATTTTTATCTTTTCCACAATCTCGTTCTCCCCCTTACTCCACCCAAAAAGTTTATAAACCATCTAATGTTTTTCTTTATCTGTACTAGTGGTTTTGGACTCAAAATGTTTTTTTGTTTTTTGTCTAACTTTAGTTTATAACACTTTCTCAAACACCCCAATCACCTTAAAATTCATCGTCTCCTCATCTCGTAAAGAAATAGCTTCAAAAGATTGAGTAGATAAAGGTTTTAAAGAAATTTCTTCATGATGCCACCCTTCCTCATCAATGGTCTTTTTACTGGTATATTCCTTTATGGTGTAGTTTGCACCCGTTTCACTGTCGAAGATATCAGCACCTTCAACCAAGGTGATCAACCCGTTTCTACTGCCTGCTGAATATTTTTTGAATAAACACAGGCTTCTGTTCGGAATGACTTTGTTCATCGATTCACCCATTACTCTACAGACAAAATAGTCAGGATGATTGGTCATGTTTTTTAATTCTATATATTTTACTTCTGCTACCGTCTGCAAGTCGGAAAACTGTCCGGCTGCAATTTCAAGATCATAATAAGGAACCGTAAATTCATTAGGAGTATCAACGATAGCGTAAGCCATCACCTCATCTTTAGAATTCTTAAATGACGGAATCACCTGTGCGAAGTATTTCCTCAAATTTGGATTGCACACATAAATGTAGGTGCCTTCAATGCCTCTAAGTAATATGGTTTTGTAAATATTAATGACATAATCCAATAAAACCTTAGTATCTTTTATTGAGTTTTTACCGTTTTTATCCTTATAATTTTCTTTATAGACCACTAATTCGTTGGTTGTAAAATCATAATCCAGCTCCGGTCCGATTATGACTCCCGTGTAATTCAGATCATAACCTTGTGTGGTATGAATACAACCTACCTCATTGATTGCATTTGGAGAATTCACCCAATCTGTTACAATACTGTTCCATTGTAATGCGGTATCACCAATTACGATATCAAATTTTGACCGATCATTTTTTGAAATCCATTCCCATGCAAACCCTGCGACCATTCTTGATAATCCTCTCTGATTTTCCTTTACATGAATTTGTTCAACCATTTGATTTAAATCATCAAACAATTTTAGATCATAAAATCCAGTATTCTGTTGATTTTGTTCGGTCAGGTCTGCTTTATCAAACATTTGATGAACCAACTTTACATATTGATTTCCTCCCTTTACCCTGAATTGTGTAATTAACTTTTCATTGCGTGTACTTGGCAGTTGTTTTAAAGCGTAGAAACTCTCCGGACTGGCATCAGATGGTTTGATGGATTGAAACTGGTCGTAAAAAATAATGGATTTTTCACTTTGTAGCTGAATCCAATCCAATTCAGAGGAAGTCATTTTATCTAACCCTAACAGCTCACAATTTTTATCAAAAGTTCCGAAATAAGAACCGAGGTTCACCCTCCTTCTGAGACGGTGGCCCTCATCAACAATAAGCAAATCATATTTTTGCCTGGTTATTTCGGAAGGTCCGATCACCATCTTATGAGACAGGCCCTTGATATTCTTAAAAACATTAGAGATGGTTTTACGGAATGATGCCATCGGTATGACCAGAGCCATATTCAGATCTCCATATTTAGCTTTCACACTTTCTAAAAGCCTAAACAGCTCTTCATCCTCCTCATCAAAATCTGAATAATTAAAGTCATTTAAATCTGTTTTTAAAAGCTTAAAAAGGAAAATGGCAAGAATCGATTTACCGGTACCTGCTCCACCCTGAATTAAACTGACTTTCGCCTGCTCATCTAAGAGACAGATCAAAATTGTTTTCAGTCCGTTAATCTGTTCTTTAGAAAGTGATTTGTAAGGAGAATATTTAAAAAGATCAGAGTTATCAATATAGTCGAGGGAATGTCTGGCAATTCCCATGCTTCTCAATTCACCCCAGATATCTTTGAATAATTCCCAGTAGGTCTCCTTTTGTTGGTAGTACTGGTGATTTGATATTCCCAGATTCCCATTTTGGAGGGAATAAATCCCGTCTGCAGCAATATATCTGATAAGATTGGATTCAACATCCAAAGTCGCAGATTTATTAAACATTTCACTCAGAATCAAATTGACACTGCTTAAGTTCTTTTTTCTCTCTGATTTAGAATGGGCTTTTAATCTGGTGAGAACGTCAGTCGTTTCACCGACATAAGCTTCCTTACTTTTTTCTTCTTCTAAAAAGTAAACAAGTGGCCAATTGAGAAATTCACGGTGATTTTCAAGTATGGCAGATTCCAGATCAGTGTCGAAAGAGTATTGTTTAATGTTAAAACTCATTAGTAAGATAATTGAGACTACAGTTCGTTGTATTTGGTTGCATTCCCTTTAGCTTTATCGACAGGATATTTTTCAGCATTTTTCTTAATCTTATCCAACACAATCTGATGAATATCCAGATTGTTTTTATCCGCTAATAACAATGCATACATCAGCACATCAGCTAATTCATCTTTTAGCTTGTCTACATTGAAGTCTTCATTTTTTTTCCAAAGAAATAATTCAAGAAGCTCCGAGGCTTCCACAGAAAGTGCAAGCGCCAAATCTTTAGAATTATGAAACTGTCCCCAATCTCTTTCGTCCCGAAATTTTACTATTTTGTTTATAAGTGTTTTGATGTCTTTCATAATTCTGTCTTTCTGAAATACCTGTAAAAAGCTTAAAAGCAATAGAATCAAAGATATTAAAAATAAATGTCTAAAAATTATATCAATCAGTTTATACTGCCAATTCTTTCAGGTACTTTCAAGTTTTCTATTTAATCTTCAAAGTATATATTTAAAGTCCTTTAACTGTTTATAAAATCCTTAATTAAGTCCAAAAGCTCCTGCTGACTGTATTGCAATGAAGTAACATTTTTGGAATGATTTGGTCTGCACCAGATGCAACCGTATTTTTTCAGGGAAAAAATAAAAGAAGTTTTTTGCCGAAAAGTGGTTACTTATCTTACTCCCATACAACAGGGGTATTTCAAAATAAAATGAGTGCTGGCCTTCGAGAGCCTCAGGCACCACCTTCGAGAGCCTCAGGCACAGCTGTTGACTTCGTTCAGGAATCGGTCGCACTTTTTTTTTCCGTTTATCAAACAGTGTTCCTTCCGCCGTGGGTATCCGAGCCGATGGAGTAGCGGTGAAAAAGCAGGTTCGATTAAATTTCATAAAAGATGAGGTCCTTTCGCCAGCCTATTTGCGTTATTCATTGTTTCAATGATGCTGCACACCAATTGGAACAGATGTTGACGTGAAACAGCAGTAAAAATGTTGCGATTTCACCTGTTACGGATGAAAATATCCCGCATTCTTTTACTGACTAAAGTAACTAAAAAAACAAAAGCAATGCACGTACTGTTTGTATTAACTTCCCATGACAAACTGGGAAACACTGGAAAAAAAACCGGTTTCTGGATTGAAGAATTTGCAAGCCCCTATTATTATCTGACTGATAAAGGGGTCGAAGTAACCCTTGCTTCTCCTGCGGGAGGACAGCCGCCGATCGATCCCAGCAGTGATAAACCAGAAAACCAGACTGAAGCCACCATCCGTTTCAAAGCTGATGAGGCACTTCAGGAAAAACTGAGCAGAACGATTCCTCTGGCAGATATTTCTGCCCAGGATTACGATGCCGTATTTTATCCGGGAGGTCACGGACCGCTTTGGGACCTTGCAGAAAGTGAGGATTCCGCAACGCTGATAGAAACTTTTTATGGTCTTCAGAAACCGGTAGCGTTGGTTTGCCACGCTCCTGCAGCGCTGAAAAATGTGAAAAACCAAGAGGGTCAACCTTTGGTTAAAGGTAAAAAGGTAACAGGGTTTGCGAACAGTGAAGAAGATCTTGTACAGCTTACCGAAGTAGTTCCTTTTCTGGTAGAAGATATGCTGAAACAGAACGGCGGGATTTATTCCAAAGCAGGTGATTTTGAACCTTACGCCCTGGAAGATGGTCTGCTCATTACGGGACAGAACCCTGCATCGTCTGAAAAAGTGGCAGAACTTTTACTGGAAAAACTTCAAAAGTAAAATATTTAAACTCAGTCCTAAAGTTCCGGATGATTTTCATGCCGGAACTTTTTGTTCAACCCCATTTTAACTGATTCTTTTCTTATTGATGGCTTCCACCCAGTCCTCTCTTTTACAGCGCGGGCAGCAACCGGCATTACCTACAGCTTTGTTTTCTGTATAACCGCAGAATGTACAGGAGTAACAACCCGGTGTCTCAATATTTTTAACAGGTCTGTTCAAGGAATCAGGCATTACAGAAAGTCCGGGTCTGATGTTTTCGTCTGCATAATAAAAGACGCTTAATTCGCCTGAAGTCTCTTCAATTGCGGTCTCCACCTGGCCGAGGTGAGAAATACCTTTCAACCTGAGTTCTGCAAAGAATTCGTCACTTCCGAGATTTTCTTTTTTAAAGTTTTCCAATACAAAAACACCGTCCTGAATCAGGCACAGCGGTTTACCTTCCAGCATATCCTCCGCTTTTTTAGATTTCCCTACGATATAGGTCAGTCCGGCATATAACAAGATAATAATGAGGAAGACAAGCAGCGAGAATACGATCCCCACCTCTTTGTAGAACATCGGATCGCCCGCGGCTGATCCCAAACCGATAATAACAACAAGTTCCACTACCGACAGCTGTTTCACCCCGCGCTTTCCCATAAACCGCAGGCCGGTAATGATGATGATAAACATGATGAGGGTCCGAAGCGCCACCTCCGGCAAAAAGGACCACTCTTCACTTCCCAGGACAATAGCGGACCAGTCGATTGTAAGCATATTTTTCATGAAATAACCGTTTGGCATTTTATAGCCAAAAGAGTGCCTTATTCCCGGCGCAACATGATGACAATATCAGTAGCGCTGTTCTGCAGCACAATTTCTTTATCTGTCCATTCCAGGATTCTGTAGAGTTTGCGGTTAAATTCAAAAGTGTTGCGCAAGTGAAAAACGTGGTAGGGATATTTTAAGATTGTGTTTTCTTCGTAGGCATAGCCGTTAGTGTGAAATCTTACTTTAATCTTTCTGAAGTTCTTATTCTCGGGATCATCGTGCCTCGAAACCGTCCACACCGACTGATCGTCCAGGTTCTTCCGGCTTTTTTGCGAGCAGCCCAATATGAAGCAGATTAAAAAAGCGTAAATCAGAAGTTTCATTGAACATTTAAAAGGAGGAAAGTTTTATAAATATATGAAAAATCATCCTGAAATCTAGAGTATCATACTCAGCTGCACCCTTTTTCTGGCCTCATCCACTTCGGTCACCCTTACCTGAACGTGCTGATGCAGTTTCACCACTTCATTCACATCGGAAACAAAACCGTCTTTCAGCTGGGAAATATGCACCAGTCCGCTTTCCTTGATCCCGAGATCCACAAAACAGCCGAACGCCGTGATGTTGTTGACGATGCCGGGCAGAATCATTCCGGTTTTTAAATCTTTAATGCTTTTAACGCTCGGGTCAAACTCAAAGACTTTAGCCGCTTTCCTCGGATCCAAACCGGGTTTTTCCAGTTCTTTCAGGATATCTTTAATCCCCAAAATACCGATTGTTTCGGTTACATATTTTTCAGGACTGATCAATGCAATTTTTTCTTTATCAGCGATGAGGTCGATGGTTTTAATGCCTAAGTCTTTTGCCATTTTCTCAACGACAGGGTAGGCTTCCGGGTGAACCGCTGAATTGTCCAGCGGGTTTTTGCTGTTGGCAATTCTCACAAAAGCTGCGGCCTGCTGAAAAGCCTTTTCTCCCAGTCTCGGAACTTTTTTCAGTTGTTTTCTGTCTTCAAAAGCTCCGTTTTCTGCACGGTAATTCACAATATTCTCTGCCATCTTTTCCCCGATTCCCGAGACATAACTCAACAGCGATTTGCTTGCCGTATTCAGATTGATTCCGACAGAATTTACGCATTTCATTACGGTAGTATCCAGTTCGTTTTTCAGCTGGGTCTGGTCTACATCGTGCTGATACTGTCCGACTCCGATTGATTTCGCATCGATCTTTACGAGTTCTGCCAATGGATCAGAAAGTCTTCTGCCAATCGAAATGGCTCCGCGAACCGTGACATCGAAAGATGGAAATTCATCCCTCGCAATTTTGCTTGCTGAATACACCGACGCGCCGGCTTCGGACACGACAAAAACCTGAGGCGGCGTATCGAAAGCTATTTTCTTTATAAAGAACTCTGTTTCCCGGCTTGCCGTCCCGTTTCCAATCGAGATCGCCTGAATATTATAAGCGTTCACCATGGAGCGGATCTTCTTCATCGCCATTCCGCTCTCGTTTTGCGGCGCGTGAGGGTAGATCGTTTCGTTGTGCAGGAGGTCGCCTTTTTCATCCAGACAGACCACCTTACAGCCGCTTCGGTAACCGGGATCGATGGCAAGAATCCGTTTTTCGCCCAAAGGCGGCGCGAGGAGCAGCTGTCTGAGGTTTTCAGAAAAGATGCCGATTGCTTTTTCGTCTGCCTTCTGTTTCGCTTCCTGCAAAGTTTCGTTGGAAATTGCGGGTTCAAGCAATCTTTTATAACTGTCCGCGACTGCAATTGCAATCTGATCTGTACATTCGTTATTGGATTTCAGGATGGCGTTTTCGATAAGGTCGAGCGCTTCATCTTTGTCGACATCAATTTTGGTTTTAACAAAACCTTCAGCTTCCGCTCTTAGCATCGCTAAAAGACGGTGCGACGGAATTCTGTTCAGGCTTTCTTCCCAGTCAAAGTACTGGGAGAATTTCTGTGCGGCTTCCTCTTCTTTTTTGGCTTTTACCACCTTGGACGAAATCAATGCCTTCCGCTGGAATAACCGTCTGAGGTTTTTGCGGACGTAGCCGTTTTCATTAATCCATTCCGCCATAATGTCTCTGGCGCCCTGAAGCGCGTCTTCCAAAGAAGTCACCTCATCATTCAGGTATTTTGAAGCAAGGAACTGAAGGTCATTCGCTTTCTGGCTCATAATGATTCTGGCCAAAGGTTCCAGACCTTTTTCTTTCGCGGTGTCGGCTTTGGTTTTTCTTCTTTTCCTGAAAGGCAGATACAGATCTTCCAGTTCCTGAAGGTCGAAACTTGTTTCAATCCGCTGTTTCAGTTCAGGGGTCAGCGCGTTCTGTTCCTCAATGGATTTAAGGATGCTTTCTTTCCTTTTAATAATTTCCTCAAACTGGGCATTGAGTTTGGCGATCTGCTCAATCTGAACTTCGTCGAGGTTTCCCGTGGCATCTTTGCGGTATCGGGAAATAAAAGGGATGGTACAGTCTTCGCCCAGAAGTTTCAGGGTTGCACTGATATTTTTGTCTGAAAGTGGTAGGGATTTTTGAATAAAGCCGGTGGCGGTCATAGGAGATTTTTAAGACCGCTAAAATAGGGAGAATTAAGGATATTCAATCAAAAGAAAAATGTCAACCGGTGTTAGCATAAAGATTTAAAAAATCCGGCCGTTATTCTGCTGGTTCGTTTTGAAACACTTTCACCTTTACCATTTTAGATGGATGCAACTCTAATGTAATGGAAGGTTTAAATTCCGACGTTTTACCCACCGAACTCCAGTAGGTCGCGTACCGAAGTTTGCCCGCTGCCAGAGCATTCATAAATTCAACCGCATGTTTTAAATTTTCTTCTGAATAAGGTGCGTCGGCGCCGATGAGACTGTCTGTATTTTGTCCAGCTTCTTTAATAATAAGTTTTTTGAGGTTCTCATAGGTGCCCATTAGTTCCCGCATCTGTTCCTCGGGAGTACCTGAAGCTGCAGTTTGAGGGCGCATTCCCAGCATGAAACTCTCCTCATAAACTCTTCCTCTGCCGTTGGCTTTAGGAAGATAGCCAAGTTCATAAATCATCTGAACCCCCGTTTTATCATCGGTTTTTCCATAATAATCATGGTCTTTCAAAGCAAAAGGGAGTTGTCCCGTCATTTCCTGCAAACCACGCTTTTTGTAATCACTTAATTTATCTTCGCGCCAGTCGGCATAATTAACCTTCAGTTGAAGAAATGAAAGTTGAGCAAGAAAATTTTTCTTCCCTGATTCTTTTAACTTCGCGACCGTATTTGTGGAATAGAGAGGAAAATCATTTAAAGCACTGGTATGGGAAATATTCTGTAAGGCAATGGTTTTAGCCGGGAAAGTATAAACAGTATAGCCCAAGTCTTGATAAACGTTGGTATAGCGGGTCCTTTCTTTTTTGGCAACCTCATGCGTCTCGAATTCCATAAGATCAAAATTTTTCAGCAACATCTTTTCCAGTTTAGTACGGTCAGCTTCTGTGGTAGAACCAAGAGCTGATTTATCTGCGTCGCTGAGAGCCGAAATCATATCCTGAAGAGATGCTTCCAGAAAAGCATCCACTTCTTCGTCGGTAGCGTTTTCACTCACTCTGCTGAGGTGAGACTGAACGAAAAGGAGGTTGTATTCCGGCAACCGGAAAACGGTATAGACTGAAGCGGACTGCGCAGTTACAAGTGAACTGAAAAAAAATACCAGTATAAGGGGGAAATGTTTTATTTTCATGAGAGGAATTGAAACGATTTTTGAAGCCGCTAAAATACTGGTTCTCAATGAATACTGCAATACTGATGGGGAAAGAAAATTTAAGCAGAATGAACCGTTTTTTTTAATACTATTAATCAGGCATCTGTAGCGATTCTGTCGAATATCTGGTGGGTAGAGGTGCGGTCGGAAATCGTGATGAGTTTCACATTTTCAGGCAGCACATTCTCTTTCAGGTTCTGAATGAAAATGTTCGATTTTTCACCAAACAGTCTTAAATCGATAATTACGGCGTCGAGATCAGCTTTTGAACAGATATTGAACACACTTTGGGTTTCGGTAGGCTTCACCACCTCAAACTTTTTCTGCTTTAGAAAATTGGAAATTTTAGAGAGGGAATATATTTTATTGTCGAGGATAAGGATCTTGCTTTTCATAATCATTTTCAGTAAGTTATGAAACACTAATAAAAAATTATGCCAGACGTGGAATGTTGTACTCATTTTTAATTTAAACGTTGTCACTGATTAAAAAAGAACGCTGTCAAAATCCTGGACTTTGACAGCGTCTGAAAAGTTAAAAACTATTATTCCTATGCTGAGTATTTTCTTTATCCGGCTTATCTTATCAACTTTGCCAAAGTGATTTTCATGCTGACTAAAACTTTGGCAAAGTAAGAGGATTTTCGTTTTGACTAAAGTCATATGAGTGCTGCATTTTAAAGTAAGGGCTGAAGCCTGATTCTATTGATAGGCAGGAGAAAATTTTAGATTTTGACTAAAGTCAGCAATACGTCTAAAAGAAATCAACGGGCTAAAGCCCGCTGCTATTCATGATATTATTTAAGAATGATGGAGTTTAATTTTTATCACGCCGCTCCGGAATTTTTCTTTATACCGCTTATCTTAAAAACTTTGCCGCGGTGATTTTCGTGCTGACTAAAACTTTGGCAAAGTAAGAGGATTTTCGTTTTGACTAAAGTCATATGAGTGCTGCATTTTAAAGTAAGAGCTGAAGCCTGATTCTATTGATAGGCAGGAGAAAATTTTAGATTTTGACTAAAGTCAGCAATACGACTAAAAGAAATCAACGGGCTAAAGCCCGCTGCTATTCATGATATTATTTAAGAATGATGGAGTTTAATTTTTATCACGCCGCTCCGGAATTTTTCTTTATCCGGCTTATCTTATAAACTTTGCCAAAGTGATTTTCATGCTGACTAAAACTTTGGCAAAGTAAGAGGATTCTAGTTTAGACTAAAGTGATATGAGTGCTGCATTTTAAAGTAAGGGCTGAAGCCTGATTCTATTGATAGGCAGGAGAAAATTTTAGATTTTGACTAAAGTCAGCAATACGACTAAAAGAAATCAACGGGCTAAAGCCCGCTGCTATTCATGATATTATTTAAGAATGATGGAGTTTAATTTTTATCACGCCGCTCCGGAATTTTTCTTTATACCGCTTAGCTTAAAAACTTTGCCGCGGTGATTTTCGTGCTGACTAAAACTTTGGCAAAGTAAGAGGATTTTCGTTTTGACTAAAGTGATATGAGTGCTGCATTTTAAAGTAAGGGCTGAAGCCCGACGCTATTGATGCCAAAAGAAATCCCCTTTTTAAATGAGCTTTTCACAGAATGAGCGCTTTGCCGGAGGGCTGATCGTGCTTTAACGAACATTGTTTCTTATAAACTTTGCCAAAGTGATTTTCATGCTGACTAAAACTTTGGCAAAGTAAGAGGACGGTGGTATGTTTTAAGATTATTATTCCGCAACGGAATATTTTTCTTTATACCGTTTATACAGTTCCTTCTGCTGGTTGTTGAGGTCGATCTGTCGGCCGTCGATAAAGGCTTCAGTGACATTATTGGTCAGCTGGTCCAGCGCGTCGCCATCAGAAATAAACAGCGTAGCGCTTTTACCCACTTCCAGACTGCCGTACTCTTTGTCGATACCCAGCATTTTCGCCAGGTTCAGCGTTATACTTTGAAGGGCTTTTTCCCTGTCGAGACCGTAAGCAGCGGTGGTTCCTGCCAGGAATGGCAGATTGCGGGAATCGGAAAAATCTTTTCTGGCGCTGTAATCCAGACCGTGGAGAATGCCTTTGTCCGCTACCTTTTTTGCGAATTCATAAGGCAAGCGCGGCGACATCGATTCGTTAGGCGGTAAAGAGTGTGGATTCGTAATAATCAGCGGGAATCCGCTTCGCTTGATTTCATCCAGCACGCTTTCCAGACCTGCATCTCCCAGAAGTACGGTTTTCTTTACCCCATAATCCTGCGCGAATTTAATGACTTCCAGTGCGTCATTGGCTCCAGAAACCTGTGCGAAGAGTATTTTTTCTCCGGTCAGCACCGGCGCAATGGCTTCCAGTTTATAATCTTTGATACCGGTTTTGGGCTGATAGGCTTTAGCTCTGGCAAAAAGCGTTTTCAGTTCGGTAATGTTGGCGTCACGGCGCTCCTTAAATTCCTTATTTCTCTTTTCATCCGTTGATTTACGGAGTTCCGGCCATGAAAGATGTAAAACATTATCAGTGGACACCACGGCATCCTGCCAGTTCCAGCCGTCGAGGTTCATTACAGAGGAAGTTCCCTTTAAAATTCCGTTGCCCAACACAGGCTGCGCGAGCAGCACTCCATTCGTCCGAACGGTGGGAATCACGTGACTGTCGGTATTGAAAGCAATTAAAGTCCGGATTTCCGGTACAAAACCGTTGGATTCCACGAAATCTACGGTTGCTTTGGTGGCGGAAACTTCCACCAGACCAAGCGAATTGTTGACGAGGATAAAGCCGGGATAGACGTGCTTTCCTGTGGCGTTAATGACTTTCGCGTTCGCAGGTACCGGTGTGTTGATGCCGGTTATTTTTCCTTTATCGAAAATAATGGAGGCATTGGGAACAACGCTTCCTGTCGCGGTATGCAAAGTCGCACCCGTAATCGCTACAGGAACCGTCTGCTTCGGTGCCGGTGCCGGCCTCTGGGCAGAAACCATTCCCGAAATACAAAGCGTAAAAGAAAGTATGGTAAATATTGATTTTTTCATGTTCTTGATTGGGGATTAATGGGAGTGGGACTCATGTTCTTCGCCTTCCAAAGTGTCGCAGTGGTAGAGAACGCGCTGTTTCTTTTCAGCACTTTGGGTGTTGCCTTTTCCGGTATCTTCAGAGAAGAGCATCTTTTGGATGATCCTGTTTTTCTCGTCTTTTACCATCTGGTCTTTTCGCTGCTGCTGCGCTGCGTCAAAATAAAGGGTTCCGTCGACAAAAGTTTTATCCACCGTCGCATAAATACTTAAAGGATTATCCGTCCAGAGTACCAGATCAGCATCTTTCCCCGGCTCAATGCTTCCCACTTTATGATCGATCTGCAGCATCTTCGCAGGATTGAGCGTTACCATTTTCCAGGCGTCTTCCTGAGGAACATTTCCGTACTTCACGGCTTTACCCGCTTCCTGATTCAGCCTTCTTGCCATTTCCGCGTCATCAGAATTGATCGCGACATTTACACCCGCCTGCAGCAAAAGCGCCGCGTTGTAAGGAATGGCTTCCCGCACTTCTTCCTTGTATGCCCACCAGTCGGAGAACGTAGAGGCATTGGCGCCGTGCTTTTTCATTTTGTCGGCTACTTTATAGCCTTCAAGAATGTGGGTAAAGGTCTGCACCCGGAAATCGAAACGGTCAGCTACATCCATGAGCATATTGATTTCACTCTGCACATAGGAGTGACAGGTAATGAAACGGTTGCTTTTGAGGATCTCAAGCATGGTTTCCAACCGGAGGTCTTTGCGGTAGTTTTTATTGGTGCTTTTTTCCTTTTCATATTCCAGTGCACGGGTAAACCAGAAGTCAAACGCCTGCTCCACACCGCCACGCGATTGCGGGAAACGGTTTGGGTTATTGCCCCAATTGCTCTGCTTCACATTTTCCCCCAAAGCGAATTTAATGTAGGGTTTTGCGCCCGGGAACATCATGTCTTTAGGATCTTCGCCCCATTTGAATTTGACCATTGAGGCCTGTCCGCCAATCGGATTGGCCGAACCATGAAGCTGCTGAGCAGAAGTAACCCCGCCCGCGAGCTGACGGTAGAAATTTACATCATCAGGATCGATGGCGTCGCTCATGCGCACTTCGCCGGAGTTATTACTTCCGGATTCGTTTACGCCGCGTGCAAGCCCGATATGCGTGTGCTCATCGATGATGCCGCTGGTCAGGTGAAGGTTGCTTCCGTCAATAACGGTAGCGTTTCCGGCAGAAAGTCCGGGTCCTACCTGTACGATTTTCCCTTTGGAAACCTTTACATCGGCATTTTTTACGATGCCTTTAGCATTGTTGGTCCACACCGTTGCGTTCTTAATCAGATAATCCTGCTGCGAAGCCAACTGTTCCGCACCGAAAGCAGAAAACGGATACCAGATTTTTCCGGGTTCATCGCTTTTGGCCTTTTCATCTTTTTTAAGTTCAGGTTCGAAAGCCTTTACGTATTTAATCGTAAACGGAATGTTTCTGCCGTCTTTATCAATGGCGATTCCTGTTCTGTTTTTATAATCGGTAAGCGGGAGCATTACCCGGTAATTCTGCAGCGAATCGTTCGGCAGTTTTACTTCCATCGCCATTTTATAATCCGCTACGGCGAGTTTTACTTTACCTTTCTTATCGTTTTGGGTAATTTCCGCTTCGGGCTTTGTGATTTTTCCTTTGATCTTCAAATCATAGGTCTGGTTATTAAGCTGCACCTGATAATCGCCGCGCACATCGGTATCGGGCATGCGGTTGATGATATTCTGCTTACCGGAAACCCAGTTCTCATAAATCACCGACTCCTTCATAAAAAGGTCATCAGAAACAATGATGAAATTCGCCATAGAACCTTTATTAAGATTTCCGAGCGAACTTACCTGAAGGATCTGTGCCGGCTTTTCGGTGAGCGACTGCAGGATTTCTTCTTTGGAAAGCCCTTTTTTATTCAGGTCTCTGAGTTTATCAAGGAAGGAGTTTTTATCCTTAAGTTTAAACATGGTCAGCGCAAAAGGCACTTTTTCTTTCGCCATACACACCGCGTTGTAGGGCGCCAGTTCCCAGTGCTTAAGGTCCGCGACATCCAGGTCTTCCACATTCATGAGGTCCTGGCTCTGGAACGGTTTCGGATATTCGAGCGGAAGAATGAAGGTTCCGTTGGTCGCTTTCATTTCTTTGGCTCTCTGGTATTCGTTGCCTGAACCTACGAATACAAACTGCGTCGCAGCTTCATCACCAATGGCATCAGCTCTTAGAACATCCCATTTTTCTGAAGTTTCAATAATGGTCGGCAGTTTGCGGTAGCGGTTGAAGGCTTCCAGATTGGTGTTTTTATTTTCGAGGTGGCCGCCTTTTGAATACCAGTCTGCATCCAGATAAAGCTGGCGGAGCAGCGCCACCGATCCCACGAGTGAAGAAGGGTAGGCCTGTCGGGAACTTCCTTTGTTCAGGGAAAGCAGAAAACCAGCATCTTCTTTAATTACTTTTTCGGAGGAAATGCCTTCGCCCAAACCGATGAGCACTGCAGAACCGCGCACGATTCCGTCTTCATTAAAACTCAGCACCGAGCCGAAACCCTGGTTCAGATAATCCTGAAAATCCTTACCCTGGTTCGTAAAAGTGCTTACCGCCCGTGTATCCGCTTTTACCGCATCGTTATAAGCCGCGGAAGTCGCATCTGTAGGCAGATAAGTGCTGCCCGGATTGTATTCGCTGCGTTTGGCTTTTTCAACACCGATAGTGGCATAGGGATCGATAAAAGAAGGATAAACAAATGCCCCACGGCCATCGATCACCACCGCGTTTTTTGGGATGTTCACTTTGCCTGAAGCCACTACTTTGCCTTCCTGAAAGACCAGTACGGCGTTTTCGACTTTTGTTCTGTAATCCTGATAAAGGGTGATGTTTTTAACGGCATAGAGGCTGCGGTCTTTTCCCTTGGTGTCATTGGGCCAGTAGCCGACCTGTGCCGCGCCTGCCACAAAAATCCCCAGAGAAAATGCAGAGAGTAATTTCCTGATCATGAATTGAAGTTTTCAAAGGTTGGTTAAACCCGTAAATTTATAAATATTTAGGACTTAAAGCCGCTTATTCATAAAAATAACCGCACTTTTTAGTACGGTTGTCGATAAATCTTTACTATTTGTGATGATCAATCACCTTCGGACATGTGAGTGGACTGTTTATGAAACTATTTGTAATGGATTATTTTTAAAATCTTTCCGTCCCGGGGATCAATATCAATCTCAAATGTTCCTCCGAATGCAGGCATTCCGCCGGAGACTAACTTTTCTACCGTGCTATTATTTAAAGTGCCTTTAAGTGACCATACTTTATTTCCCAGCAGCCTGACTTCATAGGGTCTTTGATCCTTTATCCGGGATTGGCCGTATGTTTCAAACAGAATTTCTTCAGCGATATCAACAGCGGTTTCTTCATTTTTAACAGTGCAGCCGTCGCAGTTGCTAACCTGCTGGTTCAGCGCGGTATATCGGTCTGTACTGAAAAATGCTCTGTATACCGCTATGCCCATAACCATCAGTATCAAAAATATAACTGCTCTTTTCATTTTCATTTGATCTCTTTAATGATCTGGTTTATCAGATCCGTTCAAAGTTAGCGTTCTTTCCTGATAAATGAAAAAACACTTTTGATAAACTCATCACTGTTTTCGTAATACAGCAAATGTCCGCCCCTGATCTGTACGACTTTCTGTTTAGGGAATTTAAACAGTTTATAGTGCTGCGGACCTACTGCGTGATCCTGAGTTCCGCTAATGACCAGAACGGGAACTTTTATATCCGGTGTAAGTTTGGTAAAATCATCATAATATTCACCGATGTTCCATACGTTGTTCCGGAAGCCATTCTCCTCAGGTCTTTTTGCATCGATAGCATTCACCGCATCCATATTCGGATGGCTGTCGGTAAGGAGTTTATACATCAGACCTTTCTCATTCAGTTTGCCCATCGCTTCGCCAAGTGCCGGCATATACTGACCGTCTTTAATTTCGATTTTGCTGCCCGTAAGTTTATTGGCATATGCAACCTGGCTCATGACAGAATCGTTAAGGTAAAGCGTGCTGTTGACCAGTATCAAGCCTTTCAGGTGCTGGCCGTATTTCGCCGCATAACCTGTCGCGATAATGCCCCCGAAAGAGTGCGACATTAGATAGACTTGGTCTGCGCCCAGTTTTTTGCGCAGGTCTTCAATATCCTCCACCATACGGTTTACGGAATAATCATTGGTTACTGAAGCTCCGGAACGTCCGCTGCCGCGCTGGTCGTAATATACCATTTTGAGGTGGCTTTCCAGGTTTTTGCCTTTAAGGTTTTCGAAGGATTCGCTCCACATGCCGGGACCACCGTGTACATAAATGCAAAGGTCGCCGGTTCCGGAAACTTTGGTGAAAAGTTTGGTGCCGTCGGAAGCTTCAGTGAAAAATGGAGTGGAGGTGGGTGTGTTCTTAGAAAAGGTTTGCGCGAAGAATAACTGCGCAAGGACAATGCATAGGGCAGTGAGAAGTCTGTTTTTCATGGAAATAAAATGGTTATTAGTTTTTAGTTTTGTTTTGCGATTGGTAGCGTGCGTTATTTTTTTGTTACAGAACCATCAAAAAAATCATCATGATCACCATCAGACCTGATGGATTTTAAAGCTGAAAGGGCAATTAACTCACTGGCTGTACTACTATTTTCATCAGTCAAACCATTTCCGGGAGTAGCCAAAGAGCAGAAAAAGCAGATAGCCATACAGCAGCACTACGGGAAGTGCATAATACCACTTCGCCGGGAGTTTTTCTTTGCTGTCGATCTTCGCTTTAATATCGTCGATAACGTATTTTGGGATGAGGCGTAACGTGGCTTTGATGAGCAGGGGCACCAGAAGGAGGTCATCCAGCAGGCCCAGGCCCGGAATGAAATCCGGAATCAGATCGATGGGACTCAGCAGATAGGCGACGGTAACACCGGCCAGGATCTTTGCAGCCAGTGGCGTGCGTCTGTCGAACAGGGCGTGGTAGATAGGAACGGTTTCCTGTTTCAGTTTTCTGACCTGTTCTTTTAACTTGCGGAGCATGAGGGTAAAGGAATTATAGCGACCGTAAATTCTGGTGATCTGAATGTAACCAAAAGTACACCAGAGATTATCTCAATGCGGATTAGGAATCAGCCGTCAGCCATTATGTGTACTTTTTTTTACAGTCTTAACATTTAGTTTGTTTGACTTTTGTGGTTGAGGTTTAACCACAAAGAACACGAAGCGCTCACAAAGGTCACAAAGATTGTGTTGCTGACAACTTCTGTGTGCTTCTAAACAGAATTATAATCAACTTCTTTGAACCACGGCGGGGACGGAGGTTTTTACGGCGGACACAGGGATTCTTTTACAGCATGAGCATAAACTTTTGTGACTTTTGTGGTTGTTTTAACCACAGAGGGCACAGCGGTTTTTACGGCGGACACAGGGATTCTTTTACAGCATGAGCATAAACTTTTGTGACTTTTGTGGTTGTTTTAACCACAGAGGGCACAGCGGTTTTTACGGAGGACACAGGGCTTCTTATACAGTATCAGCATAAAACTTATGTGACGTTTGTGGTCGAGGCTTAACCCAAAACGCGCGGGACAGCGTGATAAAGTGTGGTTCTGTCCTCAGTCAAACTGCGCCGCGTAAACCATAAGATCGCGGTAAAGCGGGTCGGTAGATTTATAGTACAGGCGGATGAGGTTCCGTATCTGGTCGCCGGTAGCGCTGGGAGTTATAAAGACTTTCGCATATTCCACTTCGCTTTCTGCCATTGCCGTGTGATCTGCCTGAAAGCCTTTTAAAAAACTACCGGTTTTCGTGTAATAAAGGATAAAGTTATCCGGAACGTAGCCGGTAGCTTTCTCAATGAATCTTGCAGTCTCGCCGCCATTAAGGTAAGCCACAAGATTTTCAGAATTGTTTTTATCGGTCATGAATCTCAGTGTGGCATCATATTCCACGATTTTATAAGAAACTCCGCCGTCCATAGAATAGCGTACCCGTACCACCGCCGGCTGTTCTACATTAAGGCCTGTAGGTTCTTCACCAGCCATGATGAACTGGTAATGCACACCGTCATTGGCGGTCCAGTTATAAAAGTCCACGACCTCTACTTTTTTTAGCTGAGACTGGAATACTGTAAAAGAAAGAAAGAAAAGAAAGGAGAAAAATGTTTTCATATTCAGGTTTTATAGATCAAATATATTAATAAAACCGAATTTCTCTACAGATGACGTAATTTTTTTTAAAATTTATTTTATAAAATGCAATCGTTCTTAGTTTCCAAAGCCCGGATTATCCTAAGCTACCCGAATCTGTGCTGTAGACTGTGATAAAGTATGAATTTTTATCTGGCTTCTGTTTTCTTTTTGGCCGGCTCCGTTCCGTTGTTTTTTACTTTATCTGCCATATATTGCTGTGCTGCATAGGTTCCGGCTCTTTTACCCTCTTCAAAACATTTGCTGCTGCTGCCCTGCGACTGCCAGCAACTCGTGTTTGAGGGTATACTTGGCGGATATTCATTCGTGATCCGGCGATAGTAATAACGGTATGAATCTTCATAAACTTTATCACCCTCCTGGGCGTAAAAAGCTACGGTCCCAAAGACCGTCATCCCTAAAATCAGTAATTTTTTCATCGTTGTATGTTTATTAAATGGTAAATCAACAGCGTAAAAAGTTGATAACAGCGGTACGCTTCACTTTAAGCATCCGTCACCGCATCAGTGCTGCTGCTCCTGCTTTTCCTGAAAAGCCCAAAAAGCACAGTCCCAAAAATAATTTCAGTCACCGCACCGGCTAAGGCAGAGTAGAACGCACCGGCCTGTAACGCAAAAAGCACCCAGGCAGCAACGGCGAGCAGACCGCCCAGAAGCCAATAAGCACGCATCCCGTACAGACTCGAAAAAGTAAGATAACGTCCGCCAATAATGAGCAACATTCCCTGGAAGAACCATTCCGGTTTTACCATTGAAAGACCGTAAGCCAGCGGGATACTCATAATCATCCACACCGTCCCTTCCATGGCCGACCTGCCAAGCGGATTCCCATTGGTGTGACTGCCGGATATTCCCGCCAGTTTGCCAATCAGCATAGAAAGCGGAAAGATCATCATGCCGCCGATAATTAAAGTCCAGATTCCTGTATTCACCTCATACCGTAGCACGGCAGCAGCGGCACAGAGCCAGACCAGTCCCGAGCTGAAGACACCCGAAGCGCCGTAGCCATAACCTGTTCTCATATCGTGCTGGGCATTCTCAAAGTTGTTGATCATGATCTGGTGGTTTTTACCAAAGATAGAAATCTTTTCGAAAGCACAAAGTCCGGAAATTGAAGAGCAGGTGATGTCAGAATTTGCGGAGCGGAGGGGAATTCACTATATTGACACTTATAAATTTGCAGCCTAAATCTTAACAGTTTTTATTTGCTTTTTATCATAGAATGCGCAGCAGGGTTATTCATCATCAGAAATGATGTCATCAATCGACGTTTCATAAAGCAGCCTAATTCTTTTATAATTTTTCATGCAATCATAAAAATATTCTGAAATAGGCGTTATAAATTCCCGTTCATGTATATATTTCTCTTTCATCTCTTTCACACTATTATATGTTGAAAATTTCGTTTCGTTGCTATAATTAGCCCATCTCAACCCTTTCCATTTATTGGAACTCATCCAAAACATGACCTTATTCTTATAAACGAGTGACGTATCATTTGATGTTCCATTACTAGATCGGTCAATCTGTAATTCTTTATCTGAGGTTATAAGATTACCCTCAATAAACATTTTTAATCTCCCTTTAAATAAACTTTTCTTTATATGTAAATGCAATTCTACATTTTCGGATTGAAAATGAAAAGTCTTGGTTATATCATCCATAATTTATGATTTATTTTTTCTCCCTAGCAAACATTTTAACCACTTTCAAATTAAGCGTTAGATAGTAAATATTAGTGCAAATACGAGAAAGAATTTGCGGTAGCGGTGGGGGGTGAATTTATCGCTTCTTTTTGAAGACATTAAAAATGCTTAAAATGCTTTTCGCACCTTCATTTTGCAACATTGTTGAAGTTGATTTTGTCTTTAGTGGTTTATTCGATGTGGTCGGCTTGGTGTCATTTTCGATAAAAATTAATAGACCATTTTCATCTCTCCTTGCCACCACGCCAAAACTACAACCACAACCAAAACCTTCACAAGTGCAATTTTTATGTGGTAATCTGTCGCTATCCAAAAATTCGTCTAAATTAAAAGCTTTTCCATCGTCTGCTGTACATTCAGGGCAACAATTTTTGATCGAATTATAAATTTTAGCATCCATAACCACCCCTGTGCCTGTTTGTGATATTTTGTAATGTGTTTTTTTTGCATCAATAGACTGCTGTTTAAGTCTGTCAACGTCTTTTCCTTCTTCATAATTAAATCGGAACATTGCCATTGCATAATAAATTCGTGACTGTAAATCGGAGTCCTTGGCTTCTCTCTGCAGGTGTTTGTTGAATTGATACCATATAAAGTCTCTTAATGCTCTAACATTGCCAGCCTCTATATTTGAATTGATAAAATCATTTTCAAGTTCAACTGTCGGTACGCCTAATTGTTGTAACGTTAGAAATGTAGATTTCTTTATCCGGTTAAATTCTTTCTCTAATTTTCTTGTATCATCCATAATGTGTTTTTCTACCATTCAATATCTTAATTTTTCGATGCATTTTTGTGCTTCCTCCGAAAACTCGCGTTCATAATCAATTACATAAATTAATAACTTTGTGCCGACTTCTGACAGCCCACTACTGCGACGCTGATAAAATAAAGACCTTAAGGATTATGGAATTTATAGTTTCGACTCATTTTCAACTATGATTTACCTAAAAGTAGAAAATTATACTGATATTATTGTGCCCACGCGAAGGGATTCGCGCGGCAGCGGGGGGGCTTTATTTTTCTTCTATGCCCTTCTTAATCCTTTTAACTGTCTCATTCATAAATTCAGTTTGAAACTTCTTATAGTTATTACGAAAATTTACATCATTAACACATTCTTCAAGTAATCTTTGATTTAAGCGCACTTCTTCTCTTAATTTAATGTTATCGTAAACTAGATAGCCAATCACTAATAGTAAAAGAACGTTGAAGACAGGAAAGTTTGTTGATTTCATATTGATTATTTGGACATTTAATAATTTTGGATCACTGGATTTCGTGCGGCAACAAGGTTTTTTAGGTAGTCAACAGAGCAACTCCCTATATTGACACTTATAGATTTGCAGCCTAAATCTTAACAGTTTTTATTTGCTTTTTGTCATATAATTATGCGCAGCGGGGCTTTGTCATAGAATGCGCAGCATGGATAGCAGCGGTGTGTTTTAGCTTTCGGTTGCTAACTCATAAAAATTGTCAACTATGCGAGTTATAATTTCACTTGTTCTTGTTATTACCTCTTGTGTTTCAACAGGATTTAATTCCTTCCATCTCAGGAATAATAATGATGCATCTTCGCCCCAAAATTCGATTTCAGAATTAAACCATCTTTTCATAGTATCTCTATTGTCTGCTACGCCATTTATGCTATCGAGAAAAACACGTTTAGTATATCTGAACGTGTTGTCCCAAAATAAATCACTTTCTGGAAGACTTTGTAGAAAATCTCGAACTATATTCTCGGGCCGAACTATTCCAGGTAAAAAGATTACATTATTTGGCTGGGTCTGATTGAAGCCTGATTTAAAATCTCCATCAAGAACAACAACACTTTTAAAAAACTCTTCAAAGCCTTTATCTATTAGTGTCTTATATGTCCCGCAACTTAAACTTAGATTTTTATATGAATTTTCACAACCGAAATCGATTCCATCTACAATACCTTTAAAGAAACAACATGCCTCATAATCTTCGAAATAGAAGTTTACCTTTCTCGGCCTAATCGTTCTTAACGCTTCATGATTCAAATCAGCTAATAAAATATTTAATTCTTGAAAGCCTTGAGTCGCCGTTACAGTACCCAAAGAATTTGTTAAACTAACAAAATTTGTATGATGTTTAAATTGAGAACCATTCCTTGAGGATAAGAAATTTAATAAATCCGATGAATGGGTTGTGAAAACGATTTGTACATCTGATTCTCTACCTATCCTGAGCATTACTTTCAACAAATTTTTTTGAGATGCTGGATAAAGCGTAGCATCAAGTTCATCACTTAATAAAAGTCCATCAACATAATTTGGATCATTCTGTTTTAGTTGTTTAAAGGAAAGTAAAGCTAATATTATTTGCCCAATATTATCTTGACCAGCAGAAATTCCGTGTGCGTCAAAATTATTCGTAGTTGGAGAAAATGAATTTTTATTATTTGAAATAGTGTGTACTGGGCTTATAGTTTCGGTTGCAGAAAATATTTCATTATAAAGTTCACTATATTCTGTGGCTAACGCAGGAGTTAATGTTTGTACTCCCATTCTAATATTTCTTTCATTTTCTTGAGCAAGTGGTATAAGCCTTTTTAAACTTAAAAAAATAACGGGTTTCATTATTTTTCCACCGTGCCTAACTCTTCCTCCCACATCTATTCGATGCCTAATTCTTCCATTTTCGTTAGTTTCTCTCAATTGGGCTTCTTTTTCTGTACGATCGGTAAATATAATTTTATATTGATAGGAATTACCAGCATCGTGTTGACTTGAAAAACGGAATACAGATGAATACTTAGTTTCAAATCTGCTATTAAATAAATTGTGAGAAGTATTACCAAATTTAAAAACATGCCCTATCAACCCCAATAGTGAGGTTTTTCCAGTTCCATTTCCACCCGCTATAACTGTTATTGTACTTCCCAAATTAAAACTAAGATTGCTCAAGTGTCTAAAAGTGGTAATTGAAACTTTCGATATTTTCATAATTTCTATTTTAAGATTAACATGTTTAACGTTTACTATTAACAGTTGGGTATTTCTGGTGTGGCGGGGAGTATACTAACAGATATTTGCTAATAGAAATACACTGTCAAACTATAATTAATACAAACTATTTAAACAATATATCTTCATTTTTATATATTAAAATATTAGGAGGTAACTTCCCATTACTAACATTGTCATTGTGTTCAACTAACTCGATAAAAATGTATTTGTCATTGAGATAGCGAATGTTTATAACTTGCTTAGTCCCATAATCTATTTTTACTTTTTCAGTAATGTTTTTAAAATTTTCCACTCTTTTAGGTAGAACCAATGTTAGCCTTATAAAAAAAAGTGAAGCGATTGTTAAAACTAAGATAAAAACCATTCCTATACCTACCACGAATTTTGATGTAATGCTGGCGACCTTAGAAAGATTTGTTTCTTGAAGTGGTAGTGCATTTATACTCCCACTTCTTATTTTGTCGTTTTTATAATTATAGATGTTCCAGCTAAACATGAAAAGTCCTCGTAAAAAAAAAGGAGAAATAAAAATCGCAAAACAGAGTAAAGTCAAAATAATTAAAAATCTCTTATTGGCCACCTCGCCATGAAAAATATCTGTTCTCCAAAATGTGGCGAGTATTAGGGTAACAGAAGAAGTCATTAGAATAATACCCCGTACTAGATTCCACCAAGAAAACTCTTCTAAATTATCAATCGAGGTTACATTTCTAAACTTAAAAAAAATATTTGTTATAATAAAGCTTAATATTATCAATCCAAAGATTGCCAATATTAAAAGACCATCAGGTATCATTTGAGAAATTGAAAAAAATCGAATGAATGCTGGATCAATCAAAGCTAATTCTAAAATTTGCCATATACCACCTATTATTGTTGGAAACAATAATATAAAGGGGAGGAATCCTTTATATTTCTCAATATGTTCATCATATCGATCAACATTGTTTCTTAATGCTAAGGTTAAAGAACCATTATTTTTCATCTTAAAATATTTTCGATTGTACTGCTGTGACTCCAATATTTTTGTAATTACGTTTACTTGTAAAAATTTATTTTCACCTTATATTATTTTGCTGTACTTCATTTTGAAGTTTTGTTATTTCATCCAGGTTTTCTACGTTTTTGACTACAACATATCGCTTTGTTTTTGTATCTTGTAAGAAAAGGTAGAGATTATTGATATATATAACTTCATATTTACTGCCAGCATTTATATTCATTGTGTTTTCTATTAGATTATAATTACTGACTTTGTCAAATGAGTGTATTTTTATTCTTGTTGACAATGCGTTAAATGAGATAAAAGTTGTTATAACATGAAATATAGCAACATAAAAAAGAAATCGATGAATTTCTAATGCTGTTGTTTTTTCACTCTCATCATCTTCTGATATTTCAGAACGATTTCCCGTACTAAAAATTACAGGTAGTATTGCCGCCGGTAATAAGAGCAGCAGATTGAGAACAGGTATATTCCATTTAAGTAGTACAGTGGTAATTAGCCAAAGCAGTGTGTACGTTACTATAAAGAAGGTGATTTTAGTGTCTATATTTGCCTTTCGTCGTAAAAAATTAAAGATAATTATAAACCAATAGTAAACTAACGATACTGTAAGAAAAAACACCAAATATAAAACCCCATCTAAAAGCCCTTGACCAGGGGAATAAAAGTTAACTAAGGAGGGATTCAACCAAAGTAAAGTAGATACTTGATTTAAAGCACCTACTAATGTAATAATTATACTTAATACCGTTACATTATCCTTTAAAAAACTCCATACCTGGGGTAATATTTTTATTAAACTATCAACTTTTCCCAGTCTTATATTTGTTTCTTTTTCCATTATTTCCCCAAATTCAGCAGCGTTCCACTACCGCTTCCCAGCGTAGTCGTCGGCATTACGCCGTCCCATTTCAGTACGCGTTGGTATTCCACATAAGTAGGCGTAATTTCCTGCTGCTTCAGGCTGATCGCCTTGGCATCGGCCTGCGCCCGGATCACAATAGAAGCAGAATCTCCTTTTGCAAGCTGGATTTTCCGCTGTGCATCCGCCTGCGCCACACGGGCCTGAGCTTCCGCCTTAATCGCATCAGCATCGGCGGTCGCCTTGTCTTCAATCGACTGGCGGATGGCTTTCGGGGGCTGGATATTGGTTTTCAGCTGGGAAACCAGAAACCATTTTCCGATCCTTTTATTGACTTCCGACAGAATTTCCGCTTCATAGGTTTCCCGGTTGTTGAACAGGTAATCAATCGAATGCCGGTTCGCCACATCATTGATGGCCCCGATGATGGCGTTGTTCAGCCACCCGTCCTGAATGGCTTCCAGTCCGCCTTTTTTATAGGTAGACCTCAGGTTGGTAAACATATCCGACGCCGTTGATTCCTTCACCGAATAGTTGAACGAAGGCTTGATCGGGCAGGGGAACCCGCCTTTGGCCACGATAATGGATTCAGGATATTCGATATGTCTCTGGTCGAGTGGGATTTCCTGGATCTCCTGGGTGTATTTGTTATAGAATACGACTCCCGAAACTTCCTCCGTATCGGAAACGCCTCTCCGGTCGCCGAGTAAGTTGATGAGCAGGCCTTTGTGTCCCACGCTGATCACGTCGTAATTCATGGGCTGTATGAGTGCCGCGAGTGCTGCCAGCAGGATAAAGGTGACGGGTTTCCATTTCACGCCGTTGGGTATCTGTCTGCCGTTTTTATCCGGCGGTGAATAGGTGAGGATATCGAGTTTTTTGGTAATGATTCCGATGGTCACCACAAGGGCGATGAGGACAAGAAGTAAAAATGTTAAAGACATAAATAGTTTTTAGATGTAAGTTCCTAAAGATAATCATTTCGCGGAATCCCGCAAAGAGGAAAACCGTAAAGCATACAATGCGCAGGCGGCGCAAAAAAGTGTACCGCAAAAGCAGCAAAAACCCGCCGGTAAGTTTCCAAAAAAGGGCAGAACTTGTAGGGACGCCCTGTCTTTATCGGTATTGGATTACCGCAAAGGAGACAAAAGCCTTGTGTCTCTCAAGGTAGCCAGTACAAAAGCGCCCCACAATGTGGAGCGCCGTAATTAAAGATTCCAGAGGCTTTAAATAAAGTAATGCTGAATGGGCTATTTCACTTTTTCAAGCAGGTAAAGCCGGGTGCCCGCCATGGTGAGATTTCCTTCAAGGATAAGATTTTTACTGCTGACATCAATCACCGAAATATAGTTGCGTGAATTGTATTCGATATAATTCTCCCGCTCGCCATTCGACGGGTTTTTCCCGAATTCGAGATCGTATTTGGTCCAGTCTTCCTTGTCTGAACTGCAGTGTACAGGCTTGAATTTACTTTTGCGTGAATTGAATTCAATCTGCTCGAAACCGTTTTCACATTGGGTTTCAAAGGAAGTTTCGGGGTTCTGCCGGGTTTCGTAATCGCTGAACGGACCTTTGTAGATTCCCACCACTTTCCAGGTGCCGTTCAGCCGGTCTTTATCGATTTTGCCCTTTGCTTTGCTTACCGTCCAGCTGATGCCTTTCACGGTGCCTTTCACGGCTTTATAGCCTACGGTGGCAACTCCTTTTACCACTTTTGCCGCGGTGGAAACCACACACGACTGTAATAGAACTGCGGCGGAAATAAGGACAATAAATTTTCTCATGGGATAGTTTTTATCTCACGAATATAAGTTTTTTTTAACGGTGCAGTCACTTTGTGCGGACTTAAAACGTTGAGCCGGAAACAAAAAACGCTCCGTAAGGAGCGTTGATATCTTTGGGAACCTGTTATAAATTGATAAACAGTTTAGGATTCACCGGGGTGTTGTTCTTATGAACTTCGTAATGAAGATGAGGGCCCGTAGAACGTCCGGAGTTGCCTGATTTGGCAATCACCTGATTCACTTCTACCGTTTGGTTGGCCTTCACACTGATGGTGGAAAGATGCCCGTACAGCGTCGCCAGTCCGTTACCGTGAGAAAGGATCACACAGTTTCCGTAGCCGCCTTTCTCGCCTGCGAAGATCACCGTTCCTTTAGCCGCCGCACGCACTTCGGTACCGTAGGCTACCGCATAATCCATCCCTTTATGAAACTGGATCTGCTTCTCTTCAGCATCCGGATGGTCTGTGGTTGCGGTGGGGGTTTTGGCTACGGGATTTACGAGTGTTCTTTTTACAATATTTCCTAAGCTGTCTTTTTCTTCAACGTAATGTGGGGTTGCCGGCACTTCAACTTTTACGGGTTTTACAGAGGCCATCAGGATATTTCTCACCGGAATGGGATTAATTCTTTTGCCGAAATTTGAGGAAATATATCCGTCAGTCGGGTGGCCCAGAGGAACCTGCTGCAGTTTGTTTTGCAGATCCATCAGATACTGGCTGTAGCGGTTGGTCTGCTTGGCAAGATACACGGCGTTCGAAATGCTGTCCTGAGCAAGGGTTGCAATTTTACCGTCGCTGATGTTTTTGGCTGCCAGAAAGGAGTTGAGTTCCCTTACCGTATAGTCTACCAGTGTAAGATTGTTTTTCATTTCCAGATAATCAACACTGTCTTTCTGCGTATTGATCTTTACCAGATTCACTTCATAGGATTTATCGTTTTTCTCTGAATAGAGCTTACCGATAAACAGCGCCTGTCCAAAAATGATCAGTAAAAATGTTCCGAAAAGCACGTTTACTTTCTTTTTGTTGCTTAAAAAATTTTTCATTCGTTAGCGTTGGGGGACTTTAATTCTTAATTTTTCGGATGCAAAAATAATAAAAAATAATAAATAGTTTCTAAAGGTCTCAACGACATACCTTTATTAAAAATTTCACATAATCTGTTAATCTTTTGATAAATATCAGCCTGAGACGTATTTCCCTGCCAAATCCTTTTTTTACTTCTACACTTTCGTATCTTTGTACGTCAAGTATACATTATGGCTAAAAAAGATCAGAAACCGGGACAGGTGGTAGGCGTAGTTGGCAGCGGCAGTTTTGCGACCGCCATTGTAAAGATGCTCACCGAAAACTGTAAAACCGTGCACTGGTGCGTAAGAAACGAATTTGTAAAGGGTGCCATAGAGCTCCGTCACCATAACCCCAATTACCTTACCGCGGTGCGGTTCGATGTCAAAGGCCTGAAACTCACCACGGATATTAACGAACTGGTTTCCGCCTGTGATATTGTAGTCCTCGCGACACCTTCCATTTACCTTTCAGATGCGCTGGATAAAATGACCTGTGATTACAGCGGAAAGATTTTCGTTTCAGCCATCAAAGGGATTGTACCTAAAGTAAACGATGTGGTTGCTCATTACCTCCGCGACGAATTCAAGATAGGCTTCCGCAGTCAGGCAGTAATAGCAGGACCCTGTCACGCAGAAGAGGTGGCGATGGAAAGACTTTCTTACCTCACCATTGCAACGGTGGAAGAAAATACTGAACTTTTAAGGGATAAGTTTGCCTCGCATTTTATAAAAGTGAACTGTAGCTGCGATATTCTGGGGAATGAATACAGTGCCATTCTGAAGAATATTTATGCCGTAGGAGCCGGTATTGCAAGCGGTCTCGGATACGGTGATAACTTTACGGCGGTTTTCGTGTCGAATGCCATCCGTGAAATGGAAGTATTCCTTGAAGGAATTCATGAAATGCCGCGCGATGTGAATGAAAGCGCTTATCTGGGCGATTTACTGGTGACCGCTTATTCACTGTTCTCCAGAAACAGAAGTCTCGGGAACCTCATCGGAAAGGGCTATACCGTGAAATCTGCCATACAGTCGATGAACATGATCGCAGAAGGGTATTATGCCGCAGATTCCATTTATAAAACCTCGAAAGAGAAAAAAATGAATACGCCGATCATCGATACCATTTACGCGATTCTTTACGAAGAGAAAAATGCAGAGAAACAGTTCCAGAAACTTACTGCAAAACTGAACTGATCGAATGAAACCAGAGAAACAATATGAGGTTCAAACCTATTCAGAACTGGAAGAGAAACTCAATGTCTGGTCGCATTTCCTTGGTTTTGTTCTAAGTATTGCCGCTCTGGTGCTGCTTATTCTGAGGGCAGTTGATTTAAAGGACACTTGGGTAGCCATCAGTTTTCCCGTATTCGGCGTGAGCATGGTGATCCTCTATATGGCTTCCACGTTGTATCACCGGTCAAAAGATCCTGAAGTCCGGTACCGGCTCAAAATCTTCGATCATTCCGCAATTTACGTGCTGATTGCCGGAACATATACCCCATTTGTTCTGGTTACCCTCAACGGAACGGAAGGATGGGTTATCTTTTCGGTCGTTTGGCTGATTGCCCTTGTCGGCATCATTTTTAAGATCTTCCTCACCGGTAAATTTAAAATTCTTTCGACTTTGCTGTATGTCGCGATGGGCTGGATCATCATTTTCAGCTTCCGGTCTTTGGTTCAGAATCTTGATTATAACGGGCTTGTCTGGCTTATTTCCGGAGGATTGGCCTACACGGTCGGCGCTGTTCTCTACAGTATCGAAAAGATTAAACTCAATCACGCGATTTTTCATATTTTTGTTCTGATGGGAACCTTCTGCCATTTTATTTCGGTCTATCTTTATGTAGTTCCTGTGGCAGCAGACTTAGCGTAATTAGACGCCCACCCTTAATAAACTAATACTTATTTATGCCCGACTCTCTGATCAAAAAAACGCCGAGCCCGAAATACGATGTGGTATTAATCGGAGGCGGAATTATGAGTGCTACGCTGGCCACGCTGCTTCACGAGTTTGAGCCCGGCCTGAAGATTGCAATTTTCGAAAGACTGGGCAGATTTGCGCAGGAGAGTTCTGCAGCCTGGAACAACGCCGGCACCGGTCATTCTGCATTCTGCGAACTGAATTATACTCCTGTAAATGAAGACGGCAACATCGATATCTCTAAGGCAGAAAATATCGCTGAGCAGTTTGAAATCTCCAAGCAGTTCTGGGCCTATCTGGTGAAGAAAGAATATATACAGAGTCCGAAGCAGTTCATCACCTCCTGTCCTCACATGAGTCTGGTTTTCGGGCCTGCGGATGTGGAATATCTGAAGAAACGCCACGAAGCCATGATGCAGTCGCACCTTTTCCGCGGGATGGAATTTACGACCGACCACGCGACGCTGAATGAATGGATTCCGCTCGTCATGCAGAAACGGAAGGAACATGAAACCCTGGCAGCTACAAAAATGGACATGGGAACCGATGTAAATTTCGGAACACTTACCAGAAAAATGGGACGTTTCCTCGCTGATGATTCCAATGTAGATGTCTTTCTTTATCATGAAGCCAAAGATCTGGACCTCCGCGATGACGGAAAATGGGCGGTGGACATCCGTGACCGGCTTCATCAGCATAACCAGCAGGTGGTAGCAGATTTCGTCTTCATTGGAGCCGGAGGTTATGCTTTGCCGCTTCTCGACAGTTCTGATATCCCCGAAAGTGAAGGCTACGGAGGTTTTCCGGTGTCCGGCGAATGGCTCGTATCCCACAATCCCGACCTTATCGAAAAACATCATGCAAAAGTTTATACTTTAGCCTCCGTTGATGCTCCGCCCATGAGTGTGCCGCATCTTGACCTGAGAATTATCGACGGCAAAAAAGCGCTGCTCTTCGGCCCGTTTGCAGGCTTTTCTACCAAATTTCTGAAAGAAGGCAGTTATCTTGATCTGCCGGAAAGCATCAACTTCAGCAATATCCGCTCGCTGTTTGGCGCGTGGTGGCACAATCTTCCGCTGACTCAATATCTCGTAAGACAGGTCGCAATGACCAAAGCACAGCGCGTACAGCATTTAAGGGAATTTATTAAAGACGCCGATGAAAAGGACTGGGAACTGAAAGTGGCCGGACAAAGAGTGCAGATCATTAAAAAAGATGAAGAACTTGGCGGTAAACTGGAATTCGGGACTGAAGTGGTGGTGAATGCCAACGGGACTATCGCGTCATTGCTCGGTGCTTCTCCGGGAGCTTCTACCGCAGCGTATGCCATGATTCAGGTGTTGGAAAAATGTTTCCCCGACAAGCTTCAGAATGAATGGAAAAAGAAACTCCTCGAAATCATCCCGTCTTACGGACAGGATCTTTCTGAAAACCCTGAGCTCACCGAACAGATCCGCAATTATACCAAAGAAAAACTGGAGCTGGATTATTAATCGGTACAGTTCATTAAAAACCTTGTTCTTTAATTATCTACCTCAGCAATGCCTACTATTACCAAACCCGAAATCTGCCAGGAAATACTGGAAGCACTGCAAACCGAAATACAGGAGGAAAAACAGGTGATTGTGCACTGCTGTTTTCCCGCAACGTTTTATGACGGAAGTCTGATCCGTATCTGGCGGTCGACTTTTCTGGTTGATGAACGTTTGAAACATAAAAGCAGCCTCATCCATCATGAGAATATCTCGATTTTCCCTTACTGGACTGCGGTTCCGCCTATGCAGGATTACTGGTTTACTTTAGTTTTTTCGGGGTTACCGAAAGACTGCACCAGCTTCGACCTGAGAGAGGAAATTCCCGAAGAAGGAGGTTTTCTGGTGAAAAACATCAAAAGAAACGGTACCGATGTTTACCGGGTGAAATTATCCTGAACAAATTAAAAACCACGTTAAAAAAATACAGCTCTTCATGAAGAAAATTACTTTAATCCTGATCCTTATTTCAGCCTTCGCTTTTTCCCAGACCGAGAAGAAACAGATTTCAGAAATAAAAAAGTTCCAAAAGGAACTCAATGACGGGTACACGAATAAAAAGGAGACTCCGCTCAGGGGCGACAACTACACCCAATTCAGGAAACATCCGTTTTTTCCAATTGATTTAAAGTACAGGATTAAAGCGCAGTTTACGAAAACCGAAAACGCCGTTGCCTTCGAAATTCCAACTTCTTCGGGGAACACGCAGCCGTACCGCGAGTTTGGTAAAACGACCTTTACCATAGATGGCTCAACTTATATCCTTACCGTATACCAAAGTCTGAATTTAATTCACACCGCGGGCTATGAAGATTATCTTTTCCTGCCGTTCCGCGATGAGACGAATGGCAAGGAGACCTACGGTGGCGGTAAATACATTGATTTAAGAATTCCTGATGGTAACGAAATCATCATCGATTTCAACCAGTCTTATCAGCCTTACTGCGCTTACAACGCGTATGACTACAGCTGCCCGATCGTGCCTGAGGAGAATTTTTTACCGGTAAGAATTGAAGCAGGAGTGCAGTATGACGATGTTTATCATCACTGATGATTTCTGATGGCATAAAAATGGCTTTTCCAGAAACAATTAAATAAATCGTTATGGAAACCTCAAAAAGAAATAAACCGGCAACCCTGATTATAGTGTCTGTCGCGGTCATCGTGCTGCTGATTGTATTCTATTTTATACTGCTTACTGTATTCCCCAATCTCTTCGAAACACTTCCGACAGGAGATGTGCAGCCGGTGCAGGATTAGATTTTCGCAAGAAATTCCTCGAAAGCAGGAACTACAGATACCGTACCGTCGGCCTCAATCTTATTGAGTTTTAAATTCTCAATCTGATTAACGGACTGCGCGTCATAAGGTTTCTGAACGCGTACATAATTTTCAGTAAATCCGTACATGATTCCGTCTTTGTCTTCGTGTTCCCAAAGCACAGGCAGGGTTTTTCCGATCTGGCTCTGGTAGAAAGCCATTTTCTTTTTTTCTGAAAGAATTCTGAGCATTTTATTGCGTTTTTTCCGCTCCGGAATCGGTACTGCTCCGTGCATTTCAGCAGCTTCCGTATTTTCTCTTTCGGAATAGGTGAAAACGTGTAGATAGCTGATCGGAAGTTCGTTCAGGAAGTTATAGGTTTCGAGAAACTTCTCTTCCGTTTCGCCCGGAAATCCCACAATCACATCCACGCCAACACAGGAATCCGGCATTACATCGCGGATTTTATTAATCCTGTTGGAGTATAATCCTGTTAAATAACGTCTTTTCATCATTTTCAGCAGATTGTCGCTTCCGCTTTGTAAAGGAATGTGGAAGTGCGGAACGAATCTTTTGCTTTTAGAAACCAGCTCGATACTTTCGTCTTTCAGAAGGTTCGGTTCAATAGAAGAAATACGGATTCTCTCAATTCCATCCACCTGATCGAGTTCTGAAATCAAGTCCAGAAAAGTATGTTCGTGCTTTTTATTACCGAATTCACCTTTTCCATAGTCACCAATATTTACCCCGGTCAGTACAATTTCCTTAATTCCTTTTCCGGCAATTTCGCTCGCGTTTTTCACCACATTTTCGATGGTGTCTGAACGTGAAATTCCTCTTGCTAAAGGAATGGTGCAATACGTACATTTATAGTCGCAGCCGTCCTGAACTTTAAGAAAAGCCCGGGTTCTGTCACCGATAGAATAGCTTCCGATGAAGAAATCGGCTTCGTCAATTTCACAGGAGTGAATCAAACCGTGATTTTCGGTTTTCTGCAGATCATCCAGATAGCTCAGAATATTGAATTTTTCTTTTGCTCCCAAAACCAGATCTACGCCTTCAATCGCTGAAATTTCTTCGGGTTTCAGCTGTGCATAACATCCCAGAATCACCACCAATCCATCAGGATTCGCTTTCATGGCACGTTTCACATGAAATTTACATTCGCGGTCAGCATTTTCTGTTACCGAGCAGGTGTTGATTACGTATACGTGAGCCTTTTCGTCAAAGCTTACCTTTTCATAACCGGCGCCGGTGAGTTGGCGGGCAATGGTAGAGGTTTCCGCGAAATTTAATTTGCAGCCAAGAGTGTGAAAGGCAGCGGTTTTGGTGGTAGAATGTTGCATAATATGAAGCTGCAAATTTAAGCATTTTTTTTAACCCAATGTAGGGTGAGGTGGGACAGAAAAAAACCACAAAACAGATTGTGGCTTTCACTAATGAAAAAGATATGAAAAAATTACTTTTCTGTTGTTAAATCTGAATGATTTTGGTGTACGCATTCTCGGGTAGATCCCATGCGCAGGACTGGGCAAGATGCGACAGGTGAGCCACTTTGCGGTGTTCTGTATCGAATATTCTTACGCCTTCCAGGTTCAATTGGTCGCTGCGGTAAAGGTGCAGACTTACGCTGATGTCGTTTTCATTATTGATGATAGAATGAATTCCTGCGAGTTCTTCGGTAAAAACATCGCCTTCGCCGCCAACAGCCAGGGAATTGAATTCGATGAAGTTTGAGTTTTCGCGGTAATTCACCACGCCCAGGCTTCCTTTCAGGATTTTGATTCTGCCGTCGTAACTTCCGTGATCGTGAATCGCCGTGCAGCTGTCGCCTCCCCAAATGGTAATCACCGCCAGCGGCTCATCTTCAAAAACCGGAATTCTGATGACATTTTCGTGACCGATTTCTCTGTGGGACAAATTATAAACCGCATCGAAATCCCTGTACCGGAATGTGAAGAGCAAATCGCAGATTTCTTCAAAACTCAGCCTTTTTTTTGTTTTAAGGTCTTCGAGAACATGCGTTAAACTGGGATCTTCGAATGGAGGTTTCATCACTTAGATTTTTGTAGTGTAAAGTTACGTACCACAAAATTGATGTGATAAGCATCTTAAGTGATTTATATCAGCGCTGACTTTTATCACAAGTTCAGGATTTGAACTCATCGCGTACTTCGGGGTCCTGAGCAAAACATACAGGGGATGAATTCTGAGGGATTTCGTCAGGATTTTGTTTTTTCAGCATTTCTGTATTGTATTCAGCTGATTTCGATTTTGGGATGGAAAGATTCTGCCAGTCTCCGTTCTTAAGGATTTTGGCCACGTAAATGATCTGGCCGATATGGTAAGGATAGTGTGCAAGCTGCCTCAACACTGCATCCAGTACAGTATGTTTCTCGCCGCGGATAAAAACAGTTTGATGAATATTATTTTCAGTGATTTGATTCAATGCTTCGAAAAGCACTGCCCATCCTTTTTCCCAAAGTTCAAGCATCTGATCTCTGGATTTTATGTCACTGACGAATTCGGTGTCCCGGTTGCGCCAGGGTTTTTCTCCGTCTTCAATGAGGAAATTTGTCCAACGTGAAATCATGTTTCCTGAAAGGTGTTTTACAATAACCGCAATAGAATTGCTTTCGGAATTCGGCTGCCAGCGCAGCTGTTCATCATTCAGCTGAACAAAGGTTTTATCGCCAAGCTCTTTGTAGTAGAGAAAACGTCTGATGAATATTTCTTTCATGAGATTTTTTTAAAGGGAAGGGAATCTAAATTACGAAATATTTCAAAACCTCAGGATTTATAGTTCTTATTTATATTGGAAAAAGGGTTTGGTTAAATAATTCAGAAAATTAATGGCGGATGACGGATGAATTTTTTAATTTTGATAAAACAAATGCCATGATCAAGCCGGAAAAACGATGCAGAAACTGCAATCATCACCTGTTGCTGAATCAGAGATTCTGCCACGAATGCGGGCAGAGAACAGATACCCACCGCCTGAACTTTCATTATTTTCTGCATGAGGTGCCGCACAATATCTTTCATGTAGACGGCGGAATTATTTTCACCTTAAAGGAATTATTTACCAGACCGGGACATACAATCCGCGAATATTTAGAAGGGAAACGCCAGCCACATTTTAAACCTGTAATGCTCGTTCTGATCATGGGTTCGGTATGTGCGCTGATTCAGTATCTGCTGAAAGACCAAACCAAGAAAAAGATTGCCGACAGCGAAATTCTGAAAGGCGATGTGAAGGCTTCAGGACTTACCAATTATGTTGATTTCGAAGGACTCGTTTTATATTTTAAACATATCGTTGAATGGTTGAGTAATCATTTTGCGTTTACCGTTCTGCTCATGCTGCCAATTGCGGCTTGGGGATTTTTTCTGGGATTTAGAAAATACAGACTCAATTATCCTGAATGGCTTGTGGTATTTCTCTTTCTCGCGGGGCAGTCGCTTGCAGTGTATGTTTTTTTTATCTTTCTGAACCGGTTTTCAGGTAACTACAATGCCCTGTTTTTTCTGATATGTTGGGGATTGGTCACCTTTTCACTCACCCAGCTTTTCAATGAACGAGGGGCAAAGTATGTCATTCTGCGGTCGCTTTGGTCCATATTTCTTAGTTATTTTTTCGCACTAATTTATATTGTTATCGCCGGTTTAATCATCGCGGCGATAGGATTTATACTCTACGGATACGACACCCTGATTCCGGTAATATCCAAGGAACTATGATAAGAATTAGGATAAAGGAAATTTAAACCTGAATAATTTTCAGCAGGAATTTAAATATTTACCTTTGCACCTTAATTTTTATGAAAAAGAGATATTATGGATTTCAAAAATTTTACAATGCCTTTCAGTATCAACCCCGAGTATTCTAAAAAGGTAGCCTATTTTTCAATGGAATTTGCCATCGATCAGGCACTTAAAATATATTCCGGCGGACTCGGATTTTTAGCAGGCTCCCATATGCGAAGCGCCTATAACCTGAAGCAGGATTTAGTAGGAATCGGTATTTTATGGAAATTCGGTTATTACGACCAGGCCAGAAATCACGACCAGACTTTGCAGCCAACATGGACCAGAAAAATGTATTCTTTTTTAGAAGATACAGGCATCAAATTCCAAATTGAAATTCACTCTGCACCGGTTTGGGTAAAGGTGTATTATCTGGATCCCGAAATCTTCCATACCGCACCGATGTTTTTCCTTTCTACCGATGTTCCGGAAAACGATCATATTTCTAAAACAATCTGCCACAGACTTTACGATGCTAATGAATCTACAAAACTGGCTCAGTACATCCTATTGGGTAAAGGCGGTGCGAAATTACTCGATGTAATGAATCTTGAAAGAGAGGTTTACCATCTGAATGAGGCGCACGGGCTACCTGCAGCATTCTATTTACTGAAAAAATTTGGAGGTGATTTAGAAAAAGTAAAAGAAAAACTTGTATTCACTACCCATACTCCTGAAGAAGCAGGAAATGAAAAACACAATCTTCATCTGTGTCACGATATGTCTTACTTCTCAGGACTCACCATCAACGAGGTGAAATCTATAGAAGGAGTGGCTGATGACCGTTTTAACCATTCCCTCTGTGCCCTGAGAATGGCACGGGTAGCAAATGGAGTTTCGCAGTTGCATGGTGTAGTTTCCCGCGAAATGTGGAGCAAATATTCAAACATCTGCGAAATCAAAGCCATTACCAATGCACAGGAATTTAAATATTGGGCAGATAAACCGCTGTACGATGCTAAAGACGAAAATGATAATATGCTCTTTGATTTCAGAAAAAAGCACCTGAAAAAGCGAACATTTAAAATCGTAGCCGATCAGACCGGAAATTTATTTGATCCAAATATCTTTACCATAGTGTGGGCAAGAAGGTTTGCTGGATACAAGAGAGCAGACCTGCTTCTTCACGATAAAGAACGTTTCGAAAGACTTCTTAATAATCCTAAATATCCCGTACAGATCATCTGGGCAGGGAAACCTTATCCAATGGATTATTCGGCGATTTCTACTTTCAATACCCTTGTTGAGGAAAGCAAATATTACAAGAATATGGCCGTGCTTACCGGTTACGAACTTGCGCTGAGTAAGTCATTGAAACAGGGATCAGATCTTTGGCTGAATAACCCGAGAGTTCCGCGTGAAGCGTCAGGAACTTCCGGAATGACGGCTTCTATGAACGGATCGATAAACCTTTCTACCGATGACGGCTGGATTCCGGAGTTTGCCAAAAACGGTGTAAACGGTTTTGTAGTGCCTCAGGCGGATTACAAAAATGCAAGCGTGTACGATCAGGATAATTTCGATCTCGAAAACCTGTACAATGTTCTGGAAAATGAAATCCTTCCAATGTATTACGACAGACCAGATGAATGGAGAAAAGTGCAGCACAACGCGATGGAAGATGTTAAAAAATCCTTCAACAGCGACCGGATGGCCGATGAGTATTACAAACAGATCTACGCATAAACTTAAAATGTTTAAGTGGTAAATACAGAATCCGGAAATTTATTTCCGGATTTTTTATTTACTTTTAGCCTGAGAAATTATTTTATGGATTCTAGTATCTGGGAACTCGAAACTTTTTACCGAAAACGCGATCTTATTATTATCGGCGCGGGTTTCACCGGACTTTG
This sequence comes from Kaistella faecalis, assembly GCF_019195395.1. Classification (NCBI taxonomy): domain Bacteria; kingdom Pseudomonadati; phylum Bacteroidota; class Flavobacteriia; order Flavobacteriales; family Weeksellaceae; genus Kaistella; species Kaistella faecalis. The sequence goes on along the minus strand of NZ_CP078067.1, from coordinate 516,406 downwards.
GACCGCCATTTCGGTGAAGGAGAAATTTCCTGTTAAATCTGTTTTGGTGGTGGAGCGCAGTTCCGTGCCCATAGGAGCTTCCACCAGGAATGCCGGCTTTGCATGCTTCGGAAGTCTGACTGAAATTATTGCAGATTCTCAAAAAATGGGTTGGGAAAAAACACTGGAACTGGTTAAGATGAGGTTGCAGGGTTTGAAGAAAATTCAGGATTGTTTTACGCCTGATGAGATTGATTTTGAACTCTGCGGAGGTTACGAAATACTTAATAATGATAGCCCTTTAGCGAAAATTGATGAGGTTAATTACCATCTGAAACCGGTGACGGGTTTAGAAAAAACATTCAGTCTTAACCAAAAAAAGCTGAAAGAGTTTGGTTTTGGAAACTCAGAATATCTCATCGAAAATCCCTGTGAAGGAAGTCTGCATTCCGGAAAGCTGCTTCAGAAGCTTCTCGAACGGTGCCAGCAATTAGGGATCGAATTTCTTTTTGGAACAGAGGTTTCAAAAATATCTGAAGATGAAGACCATGTTCTCATCAAGACTGAAAATTTTGAAATCAGTACTGAAAATCTTATCATCGCCACCAATGCCTTTACCAAAAACCTGGTTGAAGATCTTGATTTGGTTCCCGCCCGGGGACAGATTTTGCTTACAGAACCCATTGAAAATTTAAAAATCAAAGGCACTTTCCATTATGATGAAGGGTTTTATTATTTCAGAAACTTAGGAAACCGCATTTTGCTTGGCGGCGCAAGAAATCTGGATTTCGAAACCGAAGAAACCTCAACACTGGAAACTACAGATATTCTGCAGAATCATCTGGAAAATTTTATAAGAACAGTAGTTCTTCCCGGTCAGAAATTTGAGGTTACCCACCGGTGGAGTGGGATCATGGCAATGGGAGCAGAAAAGTCTCCAGTTGTTAAAGCGATCTCCAAAAGGCAGATCGTTGCGGTCCGGCTTTCAGGAATGGGCGTGGCGCTTGCCCCTCAAATAGGGGAGAACGTAGCTGAGATGATTGTAAAATGATTCAAAATATGATTTCTTAAATGTTTGCGTAACCATTCTTTAAAGATGATTTTCGAAAAATTTCAGTACCAAATGCTTATTTTTGCACTATGATTAACAGCGACCAGGTTAAAGACCTCAAATCCAGAATTGAGGATCTGTACAAATATCTTCAGATCGAAAAAAAACAGATCGAAATCACCAACGACGAAGAAAAAACAGTTTCTCCTGAATTTTGGGATAACCCGAAGGAGGCGGAAGCTTTTATGAAACAGCTCCGTTCCAAGAAGAAGTGGGTGAATGATTATGAGGAGATCTTTACGCGCTACGAAGACCTTCAGGTGCTTATGGATTTCGCCAAGGAAGATCCGGACTCTGAAAAAGAACTCGATGAGGCATTTCCGGTTTTAGTGGAAAAAATAGAAGATCTGGAATTCAGAAATATGCTCTCCAACGAAGGCGACGAACTTTCGGCGGTACTGCAGATTACTGCTGGTGCTGGCGGAACAGAATCCTGCGACTGGGCATCAATGCTCATGAGAATGTACACAATGTGGGCAGAAAAACAAGGTTATAAGCTAAGGGAACTTAATTATCAGGAAGGTGATGTTGCCGGAATCAAAACCGTTACACTGGAAATCGACGGCGAATTTGCCTTCGGTTATCTGCGTGGCGAAAATGGGGTACACCGTCTGGTAAGGATTTCTCCTTTCGATTCCAATGCAAAAAGACATACGAGTTTCGTTTCCGTATATGTTTACCCTTTAGTTGACGATACTATTGAGATCAACATCAATCCGGCAGATATTTCTTTCGAAACCATGCGTTCGAGTGGAGCAGGAGGGCAGAATGTAAACAAGGTCGAAACGGCTGTCCGTTTGCGTCACGCACCGACTGGAATTATCATTGAAAACTCAGAAAGCCGGTCACAACTTCAAAATAAGGAAAAAGCGATGCAGCTTTTACGTTCAAGACTTTATGAGATGGAACTTGAAGAACGGATGAAGGCAAGAAACGAAATTGAAGCAGGAAAAATGAAAATCGAATGGGGAAGCCAGATCCGCAATTACGTCATGCATCCGTATAAATTGGTAAAAGACGTACGTTCGGGTTACGAAACCTCTGATGTAGATGGGGTGATGAACGGTGACCTGACTCCTTTCCTTAAAGCATTCCTGATGGCCGACGGAACCGCTGCAACGACTGATGATTTTGCACTGTAATTTTTGGGAAACTTTAACAGATTATTAATCTGTAAAAAACTGCTCTTTTATTATCTTTGCGAATATGGAACATTTTGAGAGTTGGAAGGATTTACTGAATCCTGAATTTTACATAAAAATGGGCGGTTTCTGGCTCATTTTGTTTATTATTTTCGCGGAGACAGGTTTATTTGTAGGTTTTTTTCTGCCGGGTGACAGTCTGCTTTTTGTATCCGGAATCTATGCTGTAGAAATTGTGGACCAGGCTATCGGTTCGACCGGAAGTGATTTTTTAGACACCACTATCTTGGCTACTGCCATTGCGATTGCAGCAGTTATCGGAAACGAAGTTGGCTATTGGTTTGGCCGAAAAGCAGGACCTGCACTTTACAAAAAAGAAGATACTTTCCTTTTTAAGAAAAAATATCTGTTTCAGGCTCATGATTTCTTTGAAGAACATGGCGCGCTGGCTGTAATTATGGCTAGATTTCTCCCTGTAGTACGAACCTTTACCCCAATTGTTGCGGGAATTGTGAAGATGGATAAAACGAGATTTCTTATCGATAATGTCATTGGTGCATTCCTGTGGTCTTTCTCCCTGATCTTTGCGGGCCACTATCTCGACAGGCTTTTCATGGACCAGTTCGGAATCGATCTTAAGTCGCATCTGGAGATGATCATTATTATTATCGTGCTGATTACTACCGTTCCGATCATCGTTAAATTCTTCTTCGGTAAGAAAAAGGAAGAAAAGCATATTGAAAAGTAAGAATTTCCCCAATATAAAAAAAAGCAATCTGAATAATCAGATTGCTTTTTTATTTTTAGTAGTATGGAAATAAGAAGTTTAGTTTAGAAAATATTTAACCCAACTTTTTAATTATTCAATTGAAAAGGTCGCGTACTTTATCGAAAAAGGTCTTTTCTTTTCCGGAAGGTTCTGCGATCATGTCTCCGCTCTTCATTTGTTTTTCGAAAAATTCCCGCTGCTCAGCAGACAAATGCTGTGGAGTCCAAACGTTGATATGAACAAACATGTCACCTTTGCCATAACTGTCGATGCTTGGTAAACCTTTACCGCTCAGTCTGAGAATTTTTCCCGACTGTGTACCGGCATCAACCTTAATTTTAACTTTACCGCCAACGGTAGGAATTTCTTTTTGTGTTCCTAAAGCAGCTTCTGCAAAGGAGATATACAGTTCCTGGTGAAGATTGTCGCCTTCACGTTTGATGGTGTTATCTGTTTCTTCTTCCACTACAACCAAAAGATCACCAGGATTACCACCAAACGGTGCGTCGTTTCCTTTGCCGCGTACATTCAGCTGTATTCCTTCTCTGGCTCCAGCTGGAATATTGATTGTTACTTCTTCATCTTCTTTAATGAGACCCTGTGCATTAGCTCCTGCCGGAATTTTATCAGCAATTTTACCGATTCCCTGACAGGTAGAACAATGGGTTTGAGTTTGCATCTGTCCGAACATGGTGTTCATTACTTTCACCTGCACACCGCTTCCATTACATGTTGTACAGGTTTTGGATGTGGCACCCGGAGCCATTTTCATCTTCTTGACTTTGATGGTTTTCTGGGTTCCGTCCACCATCTCTTCAAGATTGAGTTTTATTCTTACTCTAAGGTTGCTGCCGCGCTGCTGCTGTCTCTGTGCGCCACCTCCACCACCGAAATGTCCACCGAAGATATCACCAAACTGGCTGAAGATATCATCCATATTCATTCCGCCGCCGAATCCGCCACCACCGAATCCACCGCCGCCATTCATTCCGGCATGGCCAAACTGGTCGTAACGAGCTTTTTTATTATCGTCGCTCAGCACCTCGTAGGCTTCTGCAGCTTCTTTGAATTTTTCCTCAGCGCTTTTATCACCCGGATTTTTATCTGGGTGGTACTTAAGCGCCATTTTTCTGTAGGCTTTCTTTATTTCGTCTGCCGACGCATTTTTACTGACTTCGAGTATTTCGTAATAATCTCTTTTTGACATTTTCTGGGTATAATTGATAAAAGATAAAAAGATAACTGACTGTTTTCAATTACCTTTTTTATTTATGTTTTTAATTTCCTGTAACGACTTTAGTAAACCGAATTACTCTGTCGTGAAGGGTATAACCGGTTTCTATAACATCTACAATTTTACCTTTCAAATCTTCAGTCGGTGCCGGAATCTGGGTAATCGCTTCGTGAAAATCTACGTTGAAATCGTCGCCGGGTTTCACTTCCATTGATTGAAGTCCTTTTTCCGTAAGTTTACCTTTAAATTTCTGGTAAATCAGTTCTACACCCTGTAAATCGGTTTCGTTTCCTGTCTTTGCAATTTCTTTAAGTGCTCTTTCGAAATCATCCAGGATTGCAAGCATAGAAATCATCATGTCCTGATTCGCATACTGAAAAAACTCCATTTTTTCTTTGGCAGTTCTTTTCTTATAATTTTCGAATTCTGCAAAAAGACGGATGTAACGGTCTTTTTCTTCTGCCAAAAGTTCCTCTGTTGTAGGACCTGCTGTCACATTCTCTGTGGCATCAGCTTCCGGTTTTTGATTGATTTCTTCCTGCAGATTTGCATTTTCATCGTGTATATCTTGATTTTCCGACATAATATTACATTTTAGTACTCATCATTTCGCAAAGATTTTGCCAAATGAGGTTTCAAGACATTTCGGCAGAATTCCTATTTTAGCCTGAAGCGGTACGAAGCGCCGCAGGATAAAAAATAGCGGGGTGATAAATGGGAAATTCCAATTCCGGCAGAAGCATCAACCTGAAAATTATTACTAAACAGATAAGTGAAGCCGGTATCGAAACGATGATCTGGCGGTTGAAATTCATTAATAAATCCATAAAATTCGGCAAAGCCGCCAAACCGCTCATTAAATGAATAGGAAGTTGAAACCGTATAAATTCCGGTGATATCTGGGTTTTCGCCGTTCCACTCTGCACCCAGATTGTAACCCAGACTTAATCGGTCCGATAAGGTGTGCTGAAAAAGAAATCTGAATGAAGGGGCAGGATGCGGTGTTTTATAATTTGAAGATGCAAGTCTGTTTGCCGTCAGGTGACCTAGAAAAGAAATTTTTGGAAAAAACACCTTTTCGTCTGCAAGTTTAACCTTAAAACCAAATGTCAGCGGCGGAATGCCAGACTTTGTATCAGAAGAGGCGATTTCCGACATGAATTCTGTGCCAATTCTCGCTTCAAAATTTTCATGAATTCCGTATTTCCACAAAACGGTAGGATGGGAGAATGATTTAGATTCTTTCCCGGTCCTTTCATAAAAAAATCCGGTTTCAATGTGCAGGTGACCTTTCGGAGTAATTGATGTTGATTCCGTTTGGTCAGGTCTGTCGGTTTGAATACTTTCCTGAGCATTCACCAATCCAAAAGGCCATAATAAAACAAAAAATTTTATTTTCATTACCCAAAAAATGTTTCGATGAGGAGGTATAAATTCAACAAGATGATTATAATGGCAATTATCCATACCGTTATCTGCAGCCATGGCTTGTTTACGAATTGTCCCATTTTTAATTTAGATCCGGTAAACATAACCAAAGGAACGACCGCAAAACTCAACTGCATTGAAAGGATAACCTGACTTAATACGAGTAAATCGGTAGTACCTTTTTCGCCGTAAAGAATGGTGACAATAAGTGCCGGAATTACAGCGATTAACCGCGTAATCAATCTTCTTAACCAGGGTTTCAGACGAATATTCAGAAATCCTTCCATCACGATTTGCCCAGCCAGAGTCCCGGTAAGTGTTGAATTCTGCCCTGAAGCCAGTAGTGCAACTGCAAAAAAGATGCTTGCGAAAGTAGTTCCTAAAATTGGTGCAAGCATTTTGTGCGCATCATGAATGTCCGCAATATCCTGATTCCCTGTGGTGTGAAACGTAGCTGCAGCAACGATCAATATTGCGGCGTTGATGAAAAAAGCTAAGAATAATGACGCTGTACTGTCGATCGTGGCGAACTTAATCGCTTCTTTTTTTCCTTCGTTAGTCCGTTCGTAGTTCCGGGTTTGAATGATGCTGCTGTGTAAATATAAGTTATGCGGCATCACGGTAGCACCCAGAATCCCTATTGCAATATAGAGCATCGAAGGATTTGTAATGACTTCTTTTTGAGGAACAAGACCGCTTAGAATTGGGAATATATCGGGTTTGCTGAGAATTATTTCATAAATGAAACAGCCTAAGATCACAAAAATCAGCCCTGCCACGATGCTTTCGAGATATCTGAAACCTTTGGCCTGAAGAAATAAGATAAGAAATACATCTACGACTGTAATAACCACTCCCCATGTTAATGGTATCCCAAAAAGGAGATTAAGGGCAATTGCAGATCCTATCACTTCTGCCAAATCACATGCGGCGATGGCAATCTCGCAGAAAACCCACAGGATGAAGTTGGTGGTGGGATTAAAATGGTCGCGGCATGCCTGTGCTAAGTCCCGTTCAGCTACGATTCCCAGTTTCAATGATAAATGCTGAAGAATGATTGCAAACAGATTGGAAATTAAAATAACAGACAATAATGTATAACCAAACTGTGCGCCGCCCGCAATATCAGTGGCCCAGTTTCCAGGATCCATATACCCTACGGCCACCATAAGCCCAGGTCCGGCAAAAGCAAAGAGTTTTCGCCAAAAACTCGCGTCTTTCGGAATGTTGATGCTTGAAAATACTTCAGGCAGGGAATTTGAGTGTTTTTCCCGCTGCCAACCACTATTAGATTTTGGCACAATTGTTAGATTAGACTAACAAAATTAAATAAATAAATCTAATTCGCAAATTTCAACAAAAAAAAATCCCGACTATCTGCCGGGATTCATACAAATCTTAATTAATTATTTTGCAAATCTTACTGCCATCTTACGGTCAACTGCACGTTCGGCATCAGAAGCTGTAGCTGCAACAGTAGCAAACTGGCTTCCGTAACCTTCGGCACCAATCACCTGAGCACCTACACCCGCTTTTTCCAAAGCAGTTTTAATATAATTTGCTCTCGCTGTGGATAGCTTCACGTTAGCTGCTTCGTCCCCAACCTTATCTGTGTAACCTCCGACTTTTATCTTAGCATCAGGATAAGCTTTAAGAATCGCCACCAAATTATCCAACTGAACCTGGGATCCATCTTCTAGCTCTGTAGAAGAACCCATTTTAAAGTTTACTTTGTCAAAGGTGTACCATGCATCTTTAAGTGCTGCATCATCCGCTGCATTTGTATATCCACCGGACTTAAGGAAAGAAATCATTGAATCTTCCATTCCGCCTCTGTATCCTTTCAGAGCTACACCGTTCAGATCAATATCTTCATCTGTTTTTGTAACGGTAACCGCTGAAGAATCCATTGGCATCATATCAGCAGAGTCTGTAACTACAGAGGTAGAATCTGTCATGGTTGTGGTCTGATTAGCCGGCTGGTTGCACTGTTTCCAAAGGAACCAGGCAGCGAGAGCCAATAGTAATAATGGTAAAAGCCATTTCCAGATGGATCCGGCATCTTTATCATCAGTACGGTCAACATTTACATGAGTATTACCACCTCGGTTTACTTCAACTTTTGGGTCGTCATAAGAAGTTACCTTTACCTTTTCGGTTTCCACAGCAGTTTCGCCGCTCCAATTTCCTAAACCGAGGGACGCTAATGATAGTCCTGCAGGAAGTAGGGAAGAAACAATGCCTTTCTGATCAGCTAACAGACTAGAAAGACCGTTTCTGTCAAGATTATTATCTGCCGAATACTTACCTAGTGAACCTAAAGCAGCACCAGTAACCATATTGAGTAGAGAACCCGATGTGGAATTGCTTACTCCGGAAAATCCAGAAACAGCATTAATCAATCCATTCATTTTATCTCCAAAGATGGCAGACAGAACGGTGGTGATTAAAGAATTATTAGATGAGCCTCCTAAAAGATTGCCGAGCAAACTTGTAGAATTGGCACCTGTAATAGCATCCAATAGTGTAGACTGGTTAGCATTATTTGCCATTCCACCAACAACCGCAGGCAATAAGCCGCTTATTGCTTTGGAAATTCCTGATTCACTTTCTCCATACTGCGTAGCAGCCTGAGAAACCAATGCCGGACCTAACTGTCCCTTGATAAGATCGATAACATTTAATGACATAATAGTTTATTTTAAAATTTAACTTAATAAATCCATGCAAATATTAATCCAAAAAGGCTTTAAATTATATAATTTATATTTAAATTAACACTTTAATGTCATTTATTTAACCAGTCAACGATGTTAATAGGATTTTGCGAAAATAACACGTTGAGTTGAAGTTTTTCCGGAAATCATTGAGATGCCTTCTTCCAGTTCATTATCTAACGGAATACATCGGATCGTCGCTTTTGTTTCATTTTTGATCTGCTCTTCCTCTTCAGCAGAACCATCCCAGTGAGCTGAAATAAAGCCGCCTTTTTCTTCCAGTACTTTTTTGAACTCTTCGTAAGTTTCAACTTTTGTGATATGTTCTTCACGGTAATTCAGCGCTTTCTTATAAATATCTTCCTGTATTGTTTTAAGAAGATTTTCAATATAAGTACCGAGATTTTCAAGAGGCTGGGTTTCTTTTGTTAAATTGTCTCTTCTGGCAATTTCCACAGTTTTGTTTTCAAGATCTCTGGCACCTAGTGCAATTCTTACAGGAACACCTTTAAGTTCGTATTCTGCGAATTTCCAGCCCGGTTTATTTTCGGTCCGGTTATCATATTTTACAGAGATACCTTTTGCTTTAAGTTTAGTCTGAATTTCATAAGCAACTTCGTCAATCTGCTGCAGCTGTTCCTCGCCTTTAAAAATAGGCACAATAACAACCTGAATTGGTGCTAACGAAGGAGGCAGTACTAACCCTAAATCATCAGAGTGAGTCATGATCAATGCACCCATCAGTCGGGTAGAAGTTCCCCAGGAAGTTCCCCATGCGTGCTCTATCTTTCCTTCTCTGTTTGTGAATTTGACATCGAAAGCTTTTCCGAAATTCTGCCCTAAGAAGTGTGACGTTCCTGCCTGAAGGGCTTTTCCGTCCTGCATCAATGCTTCAATACAGTAGGTTTCATCTGCGCCGGCAAATCTTTCGGATTCGGTTTTAATTCCCTTAATTACGGGTATTGCCATGAAGTTTTCGGCAAAATCTGCATAAACGTGAAGCATCTTTTCAGTTTCCTCAACCGCTTCTTCTTTTGTTGCATGTGCGGTATGGCCTTCCTGCCAAAGGAATTCCGCCGTTCTCAGGAATAAGCGTGTTCTCATTTCCCAACGCACAACATTTGCCCACTGATTGATTAGTATCGGAAGATCGCGGTAAGACTGGATCCAGTTTTTGTAAGTGTTCCAGATGATGGCTTCGGAAGTAGGACGAACAATCAGTTCTTCTTCGAGTTTAGCTTCAGGATCGACGATCAGTTTTTTCGGATCATTCGGATCGGTTTTCAGTCGGTAGTGGGTAACAACCGCACATTCTTTGGCAAAACCCTCGGCATTTTTCTCTTCAGCTTCAAATAAACTTTTGGGGATAAAGATGGGGAAGTACGCATTTTCATGCCCTGTCTCCTTGAACTTACGGTCCATTTCATCGCGCATTTTTTCCCAGATCGCATAACCGTAAGGTTTAATCACCATACATCCTCGAACCCCGGAATTTTCTGCCAGATCCGCTTTTACGACCAATTCATTATACCATTTACTGTAATCTTCGGCTCTTGAAGTTAATTTTGCCATTATATTTATCTTTGATTTAACTTTTGTGTAATACTTCTATCTAATCTAAAAAGTGTATTTTTACTCAAAATTTAGCCGTGTTAATGGTATAATTTTGGTATAAAGTGCAAATATAAATCAAATTAAAACTTTTCACCTTATCATGAAAAAAATTACTTATAAAAATTTACCTCAAATCCTGAAATCACAAGCGGTTTTGGCGGTTGCAGGAGGTTTAATTTTAATGTCCTGCGGTTCGCAGATGGGTGGGTACAGCGAAACCGATGGTGTTTACTACGATCCTAACCGAGATACACTACCTGAAGGAACCGTGATGAACAGCGGTAACAGGGTTGGTGAATATTATGATTATCAGGCAACTGATGATCAGAACAAATATTTGAATGCAGATAACCGAAACGAACAATGGAAGGAGCAAAACTCCGACTGGGGCAGCTATTCGGGAACTGATACCTATTATAATGACACCTGGGGATATCCGTACGGAATGTATTCCGGATTTGGATGGGGAATGAATTTCGGTTTCGGATCATATTGGGGATACGGAGGTTACTATAGTCCGTGGGGTATGGGATATAATCCTTGGTACGGTTACTACAGTCCTTGGTATGGTCATTACAGCCCCTATTACGGATACTATAACCCGTATTTCGGATATAATCCTTATGGTTATTATTCGCCTTACGGTTCCGGTTACGGAAACTACAACAGCTATAATGGTGGATTCACATACAAAAGAAGTGGGGCAGATGGGGCCTTCAGAAATTCTTTACGAAATTCCAATGACCGTGTAAATACCAACGCAAACTCTGGTTTCAGAAATGATAATCCAAGAATGAATCAGAATCAACAGAATAATCCAAGATTCAATCAGCAGAATAACGGTACGCAGCCAAGACTCAGAACTACTCCGCAACCAGCGACCACGCCAAGACAAAATACGCCGAGACAGAGTTCCCCAAATTACAGTGAACCAAGAACCAGAACGAATTCTAATGACGGCGGGGGTTTCCGTTCAGGCGGTAACAGCGGTGGAGGATTTAACAGCGGATCATCGAACTCTAGTTCGGGTTCAACCAGATCAGGCGGAGGATTCAGAAGATAATATATTTAAAAACTTATAATTTAAAATGATTAAAAATTCTTTAATAGTTTTAACACTTTCTGCCGCATATTTTGTGAATGCGCAAGATGTTTCGACTCTTAGAAATACAGCTGAGGTATACTCTAACTCATCGTTGAATGGCTCTTCGAAATACAATGCAATGGCCGGATCTATGGGGGCTTTAGGTGGAGATTTCTCAACGCTTAATTCAAATCCTGCGGGTATCGCTGTAAGTATTGCAAGCGAATTTTCGGGGACTTTAGGGATTGAAGCGAATAAAAATACCACTTCATATGCTGGGAAATCTGCTGATTACAAGGTAAATAATACTGATTTAGGAAATGTAGGCGGAATTGCTGTTTTTCCTGTCACCGGCTCGACACCCTGGAAATTTGTAAATGTAGGAGTAAATTATTCGAATCAGTCGATTGAGAATTATTCTGAAACTCCCGGCAACAGCAATATTATCTATGAGATTAGGGATGCTGATAATTTGCTTGTTGATGAGCTTCAGTTTGCAGGACACGCTTATAACCGTTATGGGAATCTTTCGAAAATGAGCATTGGAGTTGGAGGTAACTACGATAACAGAATTTATGTTGGAGCAGGACTAAACTTCCATAATACTATTTTGGACCAGTATGATTCTGCCGCGTTTACCAATAATGAAAATATTACAGACGTTTACAATAAGCAGTACACGCCTTTCTCCGAATCTGCAAATGGGTTTTCTGCTTCGGTAGGAATTATCGGCAAAGTAAGTCCACAGTTTAGATTAGGAGCGTCACTCGAAACCCCAACTTGGTGGAGTATTGCAAGAGTTTACAGCGAATATGAAAATCCTGTTGACGGAACTTATACTGAAGACCGTAAACTTTCATCGCCAATGAAAGCGACCTTAAGTGCGGCTTATGTAGCTAACAAAAATTTCGCGATTAATGTTGATTATTCATTAGGCATTACTAAACCAAAATATAAAGTTTATGGAAATGCAGAGACTGAGCTGAATAATTTCTTTACTGATAACTCCAGAAATCTTTCAGAAGTTAAAGTTGGCGCGGAATACCGCATTGCTGCTTTCAGATTAAGAGGCGGTTATGGGTTTGCTTCCAGTCCTTTTGATTCAGTTTCGATCAGCACTTTGTCGGATAACGGCACTGCGTCTAATACTTCTTACGACAACTTGATTTTAGGAAAAAGAAATACGTTGGGCTTAGGAGTTGGATATGATTTCAAATCCTTCTTTATCGACGCAGCATATCAGAATGTGAATTCTGAGTACAGCAGCCCGTTTTTACAGGGCTCAGCGTCGAACAATACCGGTTATTTTTCAAACAATTATATTGTTGAGTCTGATGCGTCAATTGTATCAAATGTAGAGAATAAAAAAGATAATTTCTTTCTAACACTAGGCTGGAAGTTTTAATTCCAGAATTAAGTGAAATAATGATGGGAGGCTTCGGAGAAATCCGGAGCCTTTTTATTAATGGTCATGGAACAAATGTCCCACCAGCGCTAAAATTACGCCGCAAATCACCATCAAAATCTTACTCCAGTCGATATTGTGATTCTTATTGCTTTCGAAAATAATTACCGACGAAATGTGGAGGAATATACCCCCTACCAGCGCCAGAAAATAAACTTTGTAATCAGGATTAAAGTAGTTTCCGGTAATTAATCCCAGTGGTGATGCAATTGCAAAACAAGCAATGATGAGCCACGATGTGGTCGTAAACTTCTGTTTCTGAATTAGAAAAGCCCCTAAAACAAACGAAATCGGAAGGTTGTGAAACAGAATGCCCATTAAATAAGGATTGAAAACATCGGTTTCATTTGCGAGCGGAATTCCTTCCAGAAAAGCATGAATAAACATCCCGATCATCAGAGCGGCTGGTAAAATATTTTTCTCTTCGTGGTGGTGGTGAAAGTGCCCGTGTTCAAACCCTTTCGTTAGATTTTCAAGCAGCATTTGTAGCAAAACACCGGCGATTACAAAGATTCCGATATTCGGATTTGCTTCTGCATAAACTTCTGGGAAAACGTCGTTCAGACAGATTGTTATTAAAAAACCTGCACTTAAAATCAAAAGATTTTTCGCGAATTTCTGTTGTGCTCCAAAATATTTTCCGAGAAATACTCCCGCCAGAACACTAAGTATTAAGAGAAATATGATCATAAATCTATAAGGTTTTTATGGTTTTACCGGTTGAGGTTAGTTTTAAATCTTCCGGAATACATTAATGCATCTGGGCGATTTTTGTAAATCGAAAGTTCCCAGGTTATAATCCCCGTAAATTTTTATGCGCTGAAATCCAAATTCTTCCGCATAAGCGCCAATTTCCTCTAATGTATGAAGTTTAACCTTCTCGAAAAAATGAAAATCCTCGCCCTGATCTTTAAAAATAATATCTTTAATAACGTGGTGGTCTTCAATTCTTTTTGAAATATGAAAGTCGATGTCTGCTTTTGTAATTACTGCCTCCGGGATCAAAGTGTTTTTCACCCACTGTTCGTTCAGAAAGTCCAGAACAAAAAAACCGTCGGCATTAAGTGCCTCACTTACAGATTGAAAAATTTTCTTGTCTTCAACGTCACTCTCGAAATATCCGAAACTTGTGAAAAGATTGAAAACCGCATCAACTTTCACTTTCGAGACTTCCGGAAAAATGGGGTTTCGCATATCGTGAACCTTAAATTTCAGGGAATTATTTTCGAAATCGATGTTCTGCGCAATGCTTTCTTCAGACAGATCCAAACCTAAAACTTCAAATCCCATTTTGTTCAGAAATACAGAATGTCGTCCCTTTCCGCAAGCTAAATCAATAATTTTTGAGTGTTCGGGTATCTGCAAATCATTGATTAGCAATGTGATGAAGTTCTCTGCTTCTTCGAAATTTCTATCCTTGTAAAGAATGTGATAATAAGGGGTATTAAACCATGTTTCAAACCATGCCATTGTGCAAAAATAACTAAATTTGCAGTTCGCTAGCTACAAATCAAAAAGATTTCTTTTTTTAAACACTGTCCGTGTCTTTCATTTCGGACTGAAGTTTTAAAGATAAACTTTGTAAAAGCAGAGCTCAAATAAATATGGATACAGAAAATTTAAAGATACAGATCAAAACGTTTTTCGGATTAGAAGAAGTTTTGGCAGAGGAAATCAAGAAACTCGGCGGTACGAACGTGGAAATTAAAAACCGTGCGGTAAACTGCGAAGGTGATCTTGGTTTTCTATATAAAATCAATTACTCCGCGAGAACTGCGCTTAAAATTATGATACCTGTGCTTACCTTTAAAGCCTGGGACGAAAGCCGTTTTTACGACAAACTTTTTGCTTTTCCGTGGGATGAATATATGGATGTGGACCAAACTTTCGCAATTGACGCGACGGTTTATTCCGATCGGTTCAGACATTCGCAGTTTATGTCGCAGAAAATGAAAGACGCGATCGTGGATTATTTCAAATTCAAGCACAGAAAACGCCCTAATGTTGACACTCAGGATCCTGATATTAAGTTCCATCTGCATATCGACCGCGAATTGGTAACGATCTCTTTAGATTCGGCAGGTGATCCTTTATTCAAGCGCGGTTACCGAAAAGAACAGGGTGAAGCTCCAATTAATGAGGTTTTGGCCAGCGGAATGTTACAGCTGGCAGGCTGGGACGGAAAGGGTAATTTTCTTGACCCTATGTGCGGTTCCGGAACTTTACTCATTGAAGCCGCTATGATTGCAATGGATTTACCCGCGCAGATTTTCAGGAAAAAATTTGCTTTCCAGAACTGGAAAAATTATGATGCTGAACTTTTTCAGAAAATAAAAGAAGTAAGAATAAACCGAGTTAAGGAATTTACAGGAAAAATTGTTGGATACGACATCGATTCACAAATGCTTAACGCTGCTCACATCAATGTAGAAGCTGCCGAAATGGAGGATGTTATCGACGTGAGAAGACAGGATTTCTTTGATTCTAAGAAAGAACTATTCCCGCTTTTAATGGTTTTCAATCCGCCTTACGATGAAAGAATTGAAATCCATGACGACGAATTCTACAAAAAAATCGGTGATACTTTCAAGAAAAATTATCCGAACACGTTGGCGTGGTTAATTTCTTCGGATTTGGATGCTGCCAAGAAAGTTGGTTTAAGACCTTCACGAAGAATCAAACTCTTCAACGGAAAACTGGAATGCCGTTTTCTTCAGTTTGAAATGTATGAAGGAACAAAGAAAATTCATAAACTAGAAGGCCGAGAAGGAGATAGTTAAGTGAGGATAAAGTTGAATTTATGTTTTGGAATATTTTAGATATCATTTCTAATTTTTTGCGACTTATTAGTTTATTACCAGATAAACAGGACGATGACGCAACTGAACATTTTAAAAAATGAGATTGCACACCATTTCAATAATCATCGCCATTTTCAACCGGAAAGACGAACTTTTCGAGCTGCTGAATTCACTGTCCCACCAAACGGACAAAGATTTTGAAGTGATTATTGTAGATGACGGCTCACTGATTGATTTAAGACATACCACTGAACTTTTTAAGGGAAGTTTAAATATCCAGTTTTATCGAAAAGACAATTCCGGTCCCGGTTTATCGCGGAATTATGGCGCAAGAAGAGCCAAGAACGACTGGCTCGTTTTTGTGGATTCCGATGTGATCGTGGAGAAAGATTACATCGAAAATATCAAAAAAAATATTACAGACATTCCCTGCGACGCTTTTGGAGGCGCCGACAAAGCCCACAAAGGTTTCAACCTGATGCAGAAAGCGATTTCGTATTCTATGACTTCGGTTTTTACCACAGGAGGAATCCGAGGTAGTAAAAAAGCGGTCACCAAATTCCAGCCGCGAAGTTTTAACATGGGCGTCAAAAAATCAGCGTTCCAGGCTGTGGGTGGATTTTCAGAAATGCGAATTGGCGAAGACCCGGACCTTTCCATGACACTTTGGGAGAATGGTTTTACCACGGCTTTTTTTGATGATATCGGGGTTTATCATAAGCGGCGCGTCGATTTTGGGAAATTCTCCAGGCAGGTTTATCAGTTTGGTTGTGCAAGACCTATTCTTAACCTGCGCCACCCAAATTACGTGAAAATCTCATTTGCGTTTCCATCCCTGTTTCTTATTGGTTATGTTTTGGGATTCATCGAATATTTTCTGCTTCAGAAAGGATTTATCCTTGCGATGTATGGCTTATACACGGTGCTCGTATTTTTTCACGCGCTGTATAAAACCAAAAATATCAGCATCGCTTCATTCGCGGTTATCTCAACTTATATCCAGATGTTCTCTTACGGCTATGGCTTTCTGAAATCCTGGATTTTGCTCAATATCTTCCGCCAGAAACCTGAAGACGCATTTCCTGCGCATTTTCACAGGAATTAATTTGGGCGCACATTTCCGGCTTTCACTACTCGCTTTTTTCGGGCGGCGGCGAAGCCGCCGCCCGAAAAAAGCTCAAACATGCCGTTCAATCCGGGGCGCAGTTCCCTTTATCAATAGAAATTAGTTATTTTTACAAAAAATTTACCATGAACAATTATTTAGAATTCAACTTTAATATATCACCACTCCAGCCCTGGAACGAAATCCTGATGGCAGAACTCATCGAAATCGGTTTCGAAAGTTTTACGGAGGAACACAACGGAATTCTGGCTTATATCCAGAAGGACCTTTTAGATGAAAAACAACTTAAGGAAATTAACATGTTTTCAAATGAAGCTGTAGAAATTTCCTACACCTATCAGGAAATGCCCAATATCAACTGGAACGAGGAATGGGAAAAGAATTTTGAGCCAATTAATGTAGAGAATCAGGTTTCCATCCGGGCAGAATTTCATTCAAACCAAAACCTCCCTCACGAAATTATTATCCAACCTAAAATGTCTTTCGGAACGGGACATCACGCAACAACCTATCTTATGATTCAGCAGATGCTCGATATGGATTTCGAAAACAAAACCGTTCTCGATATGGGTTGCGGAACTTCGGTTCTCGCGATTTTCGCAAAGCAGAAGGGCGCAGGAAAAACCGTTGCCATCGATATAGACGAATGGTCTGTAGAAAATTCGAAGGAAAACGCAGAAAGAAACAATGTTGATCTTGATATTTCTCAGGGAACTGCGGATAATTTAGGTGCCGAAAATTTTGATATAATTCTGGCTAATATTAACCGGAATATCCTTATTTCAGATATTCCTACCTACGTTTCGATATTAAATAACGGAGGACAACTGCTGCTTTCGGGATTATGCTTCTTCGATGTTGATGATATTCTGGAAGTTTGTAATGAGCAGAAACTTACCCTGAAAAGAAAACTGCAGCGTGAAGAATGGGTTTCCCTGCTTCTGGAAAAATAAAAAACCCTGCTTAATGCAGGGTTTCTGTGACCTCGACAGGATTCAAACCTGTAACCTTCTGAGCCGTAATCAGATGCGCTATTCAGTTGCGCCACGAGGCCTTTTTTTAGGTCTGCAAATATAACACTTTTTTATTCCTTTCAAAAAATGAAACGTACTTTTTTTGCATTTTTATTTCTATTTCTGCTTTTGTCGTGTAAAAAGGAAGAAAAATTTACGATAAACGACTGGCAAAAAATTTCGGAAAATGTCGCATTCAAAAGTGACGGCGATTTTGTAAAGTTAAAATCAGGTAAATTTAATTACAATATTCCTGTTTCGAAACTGCCTTTTAAAAAAGTAATGTTACTCAATGCAAGTCTGGTCGGATACTTTACAGAATTGAGTTTAGAAGATAGAATCATCGGAATCTCCAGTCCGGAGTATGTTTATTCGGAGAAAATTCATAGTCTCATTTCAGAGGGAAGAATTCAGAACATCGGAAACGAGCAGAAATATGATGTCGAAAAAATTATCGCACTAAAACCCGACGCGGTCTTCACGAATTATATTGCAAGTTTTGACAATACCTACGATCTCATCAGAAAAAACGGAATCGAAATTATTTTTCTGGATGAATATCTGGAGCAGAATCCTTTGGAAAAATCCAAATATCTTATGGTTTTCGGAAGACTTATAGGTCCTGAAAAAGCTTCAGCTGTGCGGTTTAAAGAGATTCAGAGTTCCTATGATTCCCTGAAAACGTTAGCTCAAAAAGCACAGAACAAACCTGTTGTTCTTGCCAATGAAATGTACGGAAACCAATGGTTCTTACCCGGCGGAAAAACAAATTTAGCAACACTGATTGCAGATGCAAATGCTAAATATATTAACGCTGAAAACTCCCGTTCGAAAGCAGTTCCTTTAAGTTTTGAAGAAGTTTTTGCGAAATCTCAGAATGCTGAATTTTGGGTGAATGTGGGAAACCATAAAACAAAGAAAGAACTATTACAAATCAACCCGAATTATACGAAAATGAATGTATATCATCACGGAAAACTCTACACCGTGAGCGGGAAAGAGAAGGGAAGTGCGAATGATTTTTTCGAAAGCGGAGTAGTCCGTTCTGATTTAATTCTGAAAGATTACATCAAAATTTTTCATCCCGAATTGCTGCCCGATTATAATTTAACATACCTGAAGCCCCTTAAATAATTAATATTTCTATTTTTGCAGGCAATTAATAATGCTCATCACCCGAAGTTTATGTGGAAGAAAATCAAAAAACTCATCTTTATACTCATTCTCGCGAATATACTTTTTATTGTATGGGGTAAATTCTTTAATCCGCCTGTTACGATCACCCAGATTGGAGGTTTGCTTCAGTACGGAAAGCTGAAAAGAGATTATGTATCCTATGACGAAATGGGCAGTCTTGTAAAAAAAGCAGTAATTGCTTCAGAGGACCAGGCTTTTTTCAGTCATACAGGTTTTGATTATAAAGCCATTGAAAAAGCAATGAAGCATAATGAACAGGGCAAAAAACTGCGTGGCGGAAGTACCATTTCCCAGCAGACTGCTAAAAATATTTTTCTTTGGCAGGGCAGAAGCTGGATCAGGAAAGGTTTGGAAGCCGTTTATACCTTCATCATTGAACTTGTGTGGGGCAAAGACGTGATTCTGGAAAGATATCTGAACTCAATAGAAATGGGACGCGGAGTTTTTGGAGTTGAAGCTGCATCTGAATATTATTTCAACAAAAGCGCCATAAATCTCACGAAAAGTGAGGCCGCCTGGATTGCCGCCATCCTGCCTAATCCAAAAAAATATGATCCCAAAAATCCATCTTCTTACCTCAAGCGGAAACACAGCTGGATCATGCGGCAAATGAATAACGTAAGTTTGAAATAAATTATCTTTGTAGGGAATATGCCTTTATACAAAAGAAATAAGACAGATTTTAATACCCTTCTTTCCAAGTATTTCAGTTTCCGTAACGAAACGAAATCTTTGGAGCCGCTTTCTGAATTGATGCTTAATCTGCGTGCGTCTGATTTTGAGGAAATTCTTGATTTTCTGCGTACAAATCCCGATGTTACTGAGAATTTTGCGTTCTATATCAACCATGTCTTTGAAGGAAAACCCTTTAATCTTTCGCTTACCGAAGCTAATATTTTATCGGAAAACGCTTTTTTTCCTGAGTTTAAAAAACGACTGCTGAATAAAATTCTGCCGGCCGTGGAACATGAAAATACGGTTTGGTTTCTCGTAGATGCCACTTCTGTACGGCCAACAAAGGATTTGCAGTATTTCCAGAATCTTCCGGAGGAACAACTGAGTGAGTTTTTCCGTCTGCTTCGGATTGATGATTTAATTTTAAGGCCTAAAGTGAAAAAAGAGCTGCTTTTTTCAATGAATATACTGGCGTGGCGCGTGATCGGGAATGCGATGGATGTAGAAGTTGTCAATATGGCTCCTGAATACCGTAATTTCGATAATCCTTTTTTGGCGCTTCAAAATGAACTCGACCGACTTAATGAAAATTACGCTGAAAATCCTGATTTCACCCTCAATTCCAAAGATGTACATTATAAGCAGATAAAAGTGTATTTGGAGCAATGTCTTGATTTCGTGACACTAGCCTTCAAAAACTCCGCGAAATACGGAATTTCCAGCAAAATCAACCAGTCGCTTATCAAAATCAGGCAGCAACTGAACCGCATGAGCGATATTCATAACGTGATGGTGATTGATGAGGAAGAAGATGTTGTGCACAAATCCAAACAGCTGTTTTTCCATATTCTGGATTATAAATCACATAAGAATAATCTGGTCGATTTGGTGTCAGACAGTACGACGCTGATGTCTCACCTGATTACCAATCACACAGCCGAAACCGGAACACACTACATTACCTCGTCACGCAGGGATTATATGAGCATGTTCCTGAAAGCCAGCGGCGGTGGAATTATAGTAGGTTGTCTTGTGGTTCTTAAACTTTTTTATGGCTCGCTTCCCGGAAGCGATTTCTCTCACGCCATTTTATATGCCACCAACTATGCGATGGGATTTATCATGATTTATCTGATGAGTTTTACATTAGCGACCAAACAGCCTGCGATGACTGCAGCAACGATGGCAAAAGTACTTTCGGAAGGTGAAAACACCCAGAAAAACTATGTCGATTTTGCGCATTTGGTTTCCAAGGTTTTCCGGTCGCAGTTCATTGCATTCATGGGTAATGTGGCATTGGCTTTTCCGGTAGCGCTTGCGATTATTTATGGACTTGATGTTCTCTTTCAGCAGAATTTTGCGGCAGAAAAAGCTACGAAAATTCTTCAGGATCATGATCCGTTTCATTCCAAAGCAATTTTCCACGCGTGTATTGCAGGATTCTTTCTCTTTATTTCAGGGATTATTTCCGGGAATATCGGCAACAGTTCTGTATTTTACAGTATTCCGAAAAGAATCGCAAAAAACCCTTTTCTGAACTACTTTCTGGGTAAAAAAGCAGCGGAAAACATTTCAGATTACTATGCCCGAAACTCCGCCGGTATCATCTCCAATTTCTGGTTTGGTGTCTTTCTCGGAATTACAGGTCCTGTAGGGCTTTTTCTAGGCTTGGATCTCGACATCCGCCACATTACTTTTGCTGCAGGAAATATTGCTTTAGGCTTTTATGGTAAAGGATTTGTGGTGGATTCTTACACCGTATGGATTTCGGTGATTACCGTCTTTTTGATTGGTTTCTTCAATTTTGCAGTAAGTTTCGGACTTTCGATGGTATTGGCTTTCCGTTCCAGAAAGGTGAATTTTGGCGAGGTGACCGAAATTTATAAGGAAATTTTCAGGTATTTCATGAAGAATCCGCTGCGCTTTTTCCTGCCGCTCCGCTCAGATCTGGACGACAGCGCGAAAGAAATGGTGGATAATACCGTGGTTACAAAATCTGAAGATCGGTAATATTTTCTTCGCCGAATTTTTCTTTAAACTTATTCAGAAAGAAGGTTTTCCGCATTCTGAAATCATTTTTCAGAAGCGGAGATTTTATCCTGATTTCTAAAATTTTTTTATTCAGATTTACAGATTCAATTTCATTGGAAAGTGCTTCGCTTAGATACTCGCTGAGAAAATCCTTAATTTCAAAAGCAAGCAGTTTATCTTCGAAACCATGAATTCGGGCAAATGATCTTACCAGTTCGGAAGACTGAAATTCGCGCTTTTTCTTTTTCATGGTTTAAATTTCAAAAATTTTCGATTCTTCATTAATCTTTTTCACCACTTTTTCGGTGCGTTCCAGATTGGTATCCGTAATGAAAATCTGTCCGAAATGCTCCTGATTCACGAGTTCAATCAGCTGCGAAACCCGCGTGTCATCAAGTTTATCGAAGATATCGTCTAAAAGAAGAACCGGCGTTTTTGCCGTAAGTTCTTTAATTCTGTTCATTTGGGAAAGCTTCAGCGCGATGAGAAAAGATTTCTGCTGACCCTGGCTACCGATTTTCTTCAGCGAATTACCGTTCATCTCAAAAACCAAATCATCCTTATGAATTCCTGTTGAAGTATAAGTGAGCATTCTGTCTTTTTCGGAATTTTCCTGCAGAAGAGTCCCGAAATCATTTTCCTGCAGATGCGACTGATAAATTACCGTAACCTTTTCGTTTCCGTTGGAAATAATATCGTAATACTGCTGAATCAGCGGGACAATGGAATCGGTAAACTGCTGTCTTTTTTCAAAGATTTTTGTACCGAATTTGATCAGCGGTTCATTGTAAATTTTGAGATTTTCTGCATCGAAATAGCGGTTTCTGGCAAAATTTTTCAGCAGTGCATTTCTTTGCTGCACCGTTTTCTGGTACTGAATCAGGTTGAAAAGATAATCCGAATCAGTCTGCGAAATCATGGCATCCAGAAATTTTCTTCGGCTTTCTCCAGAATCGGAAATCAGGTTAGAATCGTAAGGCGAAATTATTACGCTGGGCAAAAATCCGATATGATCGGCAATTCTGTCGTAGGATTTATCGTTCTTTTTTATGATTTTCTTAGCCTCTTTCGGCATCTGAACCTTGATGATATTTTCTTTTTCACCATCAGAAATTTCGCCTTCAATAGCGAAAAAATCTTCATCCGTTTTAATATTATTCAGATCCGTGTTTCCGAGAAAACTTTTGGCTACGGAAAGATAATGCAACGCATCGAGAACATTGGTTTTTCCCACCCCGTTGTTTCCTACAAAACAGTTGATTTGGGGTGAAAATTCAAAGGATTTTTCCTGATGGTTTTTAAAATTGATGAGATGCAGCTTCCGGATAATCATTTTTCAAAAATACTTCATTAAAATCAGAAATAAAAGCGGCAGACCTGAACAACTTTCCACGCCAAAAGAAAAGTAAGAATCTTTATTAGCGTTTTCTGAGAAATATATTAAAATGAAAGTAATTATTGAAGTGGTGAATAAAGCCAATGCATAATCAGTTTTCAAAAATACTACCGCCAGAATCATGCTTATAAATACCATTATATAGGCCATGAATTTGGTATTCTGTACTCCAATAAGCTGTGGGAAAGTGATCACCGTGTCATCTTTCATATCGCGGATATCAAAAGGAAGGACCAGCGCGCTTACGAATAAGAGACTGATGATGAAGATTTCGGGATGAAATTCGGGTACGATAAGCCAGGAATTAATTAAAGCCCACGTTAGTCCGACATAGAATACTTTAAGCAAAGGAATATTTCTGATTTGATTTTCAATAAATGCTGAATTGTAAACTAAACCGAGGACAACGATTATGCCCCATTTTAAAAGTCTTATTTCATTATGGTTTAAGAGGATTAAAACCGCAGAAAAAATGCCGCAAAGTATATTAAAGATCAGAATTCTGGTAAAAAAACGGTGTCGCTGGTACTTGGTATAAAGATAGCCGCTGAAAAATGTGATGAATATTAAAATCACTGTAGGGAAGCGGAACAGGTTTTGCTCCAGCATGAAAAATACTGCCAAAAAGGTTCCCATCACAGAAACATATATTTGGCTGTCGATAATGTATTTTTTTAGTAAATTTAAAAACTGCATCTGCGCAAATTTAACCAATAATTCCCTTTAGCATCCTATTAAGACTTTAGCAATAAACCATATGAAAAATTTCACCAGAATTTTTACGCTTTTCCTTTTAATCTCTTTTATCTCACCGCTTTTTGGTCAGAAATATTACGATGACCAGTGGAAAAAAGTCGCTGAGAATTACAAAACCGGAAAATACAAATCGAATCTTCCCATTATTTTAGAAATCCAGAAACAAGCCATGAAAGACGACAATGCGAATCAGTTAATACGCTCGCTGAAAGCGGAATTCAGCATTGTGAACCAAACCCGTGATGACGGAAACAACGATTCGTCGAGTCAGTTTTTTAAAAAGCTTTCTTCTTTCGGTGATCAGCTGAAAGGAGAACAGAAACTGGTTTATGAGGTTATGCTTGGTCAGTTTTTTATGGATTATTACCAGAATGAATCGTGGGAAATTAACCAACGAACCAATATTAATAATCAGGATGTTGCCCAAATTGAAACCTGGAGCAAACTTGATTTCAAGAATTATTTAACTCAACATTTTGAAAATTTAAATAAGGTAAAGGCTGATTTGCAAAAAATACAGCTTTCAAAATACAAAGCTGTTTTCGAGGAAACTCAGGATCTAGAGTATTTCCCGACTTTATTCGACTGGAATGCGGTAAATGAAACCGAATTTTTGAAAAATTCTGAACTTTTTACTCCGAATGAACTCAAAGCGAACCATGATAATATATTGAATATTTATGACGAACTGATCGCCAGGAATTCAGGAAATTCCAAACTCTATTTTCAGCATCAGAGACTGAACTATAACTGTGAATTTACCAACTGCAAGGATAAATTAGCGCAGCTTCAGGATCTTGTAAAATCAAATACAGAAGGCGATTACAAAGTTTTGATTATTGCTGAGATCATGGATGAACTTACTTCTGAGCAGAAATATCAGGACGCGCTTTCCTGGGCTGAAACTGCGAAAAAACAATATCCGAAATCGAAGTTTTCAGATAATATAAAAAACCGGGAAAACCAGATTGTAAATCCGGTGCTGGTCATTAAATATGAAACCCACACGCAGGCAAATCTGCCGATTCATTTGGTTGCAGAGGCGAAAAATGTTCATCAGTTTTCTTTAAATATTTATGAAGTAAAAGATGATTTTCAGAATTTTTTGAAATATGTCTCCAATCAGTATGACAAAAATATTTTCCAAAATGTGAAGAAAACGCTTGTGCGTAAAGAAACCTTCAGTATTCAGGATTTAAAGGATTATGCAACCCACAAAACTTCGCTGGAAATTAAGCCGCTTCCTTCCGGAATTTATATGGTGGAATATGTGGTGGAAAATGCCATTCAGAAGAATTTTTATTTCATTTCCACATCTTCGCGAATTATTTATGCAAAAAAAGATGAAAGGAAATCTCTGGAAGACCAGCTGAAATTGGTCAGCCGCGAAAACGGAAAGTCCATTTCCAATGAAGGTCTGAAAATCTTTGAATATTCCCGCGGAACTTCCATAAATTCATTTAATGCAACTTCTGATCAGTCTGCGACTTTCAAATTCCCTGTCTCCAGCGAAAAAGATTATTACCGGTATTATCTTGTTCAGCAGCCGAAGACCAATGATTTCAATCTGATGCAGGTTTACGGAAATCAGTATTATGGCGAAAACAACATTCAGGACCGCGAACAGGCGCAGATTTTCCTTGACAGAGCGATTTACCGACCTGGACAAACTGTTTATTTTAAAGTCATTGCCACGGCTTTTAACGGACAATCCAAAGAAGAAAATGTTGTCTCGAAATCTAAACTCAATATCATTTTAAATGATGCGAACGGTGAAGAAATTTCGAAACAGCAGCTCACCACTAACGAATTTGGCTCCATCAATGGCAGTTTTATTCTTCCTCAGGGAAAACTTAACGGCGAATTCAGTATTGAAGTGGATAATGACGATGAAAAATCAGATTATCTGATCGACGGAATGAAATATTTTAAAGTTGAAGAATACAAAAGACCGAAATTTGAAGTCATTATCGATCCGGTAAAAGACGAATACAAATACGGACAAACCATAGAAATCAAAGGCAAAGCGATGACTTTTTCCGGAATTCCGCTGAGTAATGCGACCGTGAATTATGAAATAAAAAAACGCAATATCCGCTGGATGTATTTTTACTGGTATCCGCGTGGAAATGATAATGAAAACTCGATTTTAGGCGAGGTGAAAACCAATGAGAAAGGAGAGTTTACCATTAAACTGGATTTGAAAAAAGACGAAACTTTAGATGGAATTCAGATCGATAATTATGAAATCAATGCTTCCGTAACGGATATCAACGGTGAAACACAATCGGAGACGGCAAATGTGCGGGTTGCTTCGGTTTCCCATTATATCAAAGCCGACGACATTAAAGATACTTTTACCGATGAAAATTTAAAGCTTAAAGTTGAAACCAAAAATTACAACGAGCAGAACTTAAAGAAACCCTATCAGGTAAAACTTTCAAAACTGGTTGCCAATGAAAGAGTTTTCAGAGATAATTTTAAAGACGAAATTCAGGATTTGCCGAAGTTGACGAAACCGGAATTCATCCAGAAATTTCCGCATGATTATTTTTCCAAAGAAGAAAAAGAGAAAGGAATGCAATCCGTCATTCTGAACGGATTACAGAAAACGGAGGAATCCCTGGAATTGGGCAAACTCGCCGCTGGAAAATATAAACTGGAGCTTTATAATATTGAAGGAAAAGACACCATAAAAACTGAAAAAACTTTCGAAGTCTTCGATAAAAGATTCCTAACAGATTCACAGAAACCTTTCCTCAAAGTTATTCAGCCAAAAAGTGAATTCAAAAGAAGTGAAAAAGCGAAAATCTATGTTTATTCCGCAGTTCCGAATGCTTTAGTGAATATTTACGTTCAAAACGGAAACGGTGAAACGGTGACGGAACAGAAATCTTTTAAAAACGGCGTTTTGGACTATGAAGTAGCGTTCCCGAAAGATGAAAGTATCGAGCAGATCAATGTGCAGTTTCAGTTGGTCGCTTTCAATGATGTGCAGACGCAATCGGTAAATCTTAAGATTGCTTCCGATAAAAAACCGTTGAGAATTGAAACCGTGACTTTCCGCGACAAACTTCAACCGAATTCCAAAGAAAAATGGACGGTAAAAATTCTTGGCGATGACAAAGAACGCGTCAATGCTGAAGTTTTAGCCAATATGTATGATAAATCTTTGGATCAGTTTGCAGCCAATTCTTATTCCTGGCAAAAATTGTATCAGAAATATTTCCTCATCAATTCTTATGGAATCAATGAATACCTGTCTCAGGAGAACTTCAGCAAAAGGGTACCGTATCTAAATCAGAAAGGAGTTAATATTCCCGAATTTAATTGGTTTAATGGAGGAATTTACGGAAACCGAATGGAAGTAATGTATAGTGCGGCAGTTGCCGAACAGTCAAATGCTGTTCGAGCCAAATCTGAAATGAAATCGGTTGGAAATCCGCCGCCGCCGCCGCCAAAAGCCGAACGTATGGTTGATTCCACTTCTGTTTCGGATGTGGAAGAAGTTGTGGTAATTGGACTGGGCGGGAAAAAAGAGGATTTGGGGAAAATTCCGGTTCGTCAAAACTTAAACGAAACCGCATTTTTCTACCCTAATTTATTAACTGACAAAGATGGAAACGTAACTTTTGAGTTTACTTCGCCGGAAGCTTTAACTCAATGGAAACTCATGTTTTTGGCCCATACCAAAGATGCAAGATCTGCAGTTTTGGAGAAAGAGGTGGTAACGCAGAAAGAGTTTTCGGTTACACCAAATTATCCGAGATTTCTGCGTGAAGGTGACGAACTGAATCTTCAGTCCAAACTTTCAAGTTTAGTCAGTCAAAAGCTCAACGGAACGGCACAGCTTCAGATTTTGGATGCTTTTACCAATGAAGATATTTCCGGTAAATTTAGTTTGAATGAAACACAGGAAACCTTCAGTCTTGCCGAAAACGGAAATGCTGTGGTCAACTGGAAACTTAAAGTTCCGAACGATGTGTCTTCGATCATTATTAAAATCGTAGCCAAAGCCGGTAATTTCTCTGATGGTGAACAAAAAGCAATCGCCGTGTTGCCAAACAGAATGCTGGTTACCGATGCTGTTCCGATTTTCGTGAAAGAAGGTCAGACCAAAACGTTTACACTGGAAAATTTAGCCAAAAATACTTCAACAACCGCCACTAATTTTTCCAATACTTTGGAACTGACAACCAATCCAATCTGGGAAATTATGTTTGCTTTGCCAAGTCTGAAAAACGACCAAAACAATTCAGCTGATGTTATTTTTAATAAATGGTTTGCTGATGTTTTGGCTTCTGAAATTTTTAAAGCCAATCCAAAACTGAAAACTGTTTTTGAAGAATATCAAAGCAAAGGTTTACTGACTTCAAATCTTGAAAAAAATCAGGAACTGAAACAGTTGCTGCTGGAAGAAACGCCTTGGGTTTTGGACAGTAAAAATGAAACGGAACAAATGGAAAAATTGGCTCGTCTTTTTGATGCAAATACGATGCGGAATTCCATTCAAAGCGATTGGGCAGAGCTGAAAAAACTGCAAAATCCGGATGGTGGATTTTCGTGGTATCAAGGTTATCCAAGTTCGTATTATAACTCGCTGTACATTTTGAAATCTTTAGGAAAAATTAATGAATGGCTGAAAGGAAATACCGCAGATTATCAAAGTTCTGAACAGAAAGAAATGGTTTCTAAACTGATCAGTTTTGTGGATACGGAAGTGAATAAATATGGGCAGATCGATAAAAAGAACGTGGTTAATAATTATGTTCTGGACTATCTCGATACCCGAAATTATTGGGAGAAAGAATATCCTTTAAAAGCGAAAGGAACTGCGCTGAAAAATGCCGTAATTTCCAAAGCGAAAACAGAAAAAATCACCGATTTTACTTTCTTTGGATTGCACCGTTTAGCGATTTTATTTGACAGTTACGGATTGAAAGATGTTTCGAAAAAATTCCTGACTTATCTTAAAGAAACTTCTACAGATACAGAAACTCAGGGCGTTTACTGGAAACAGAATCTGAACGATTGGGGCTGGTACAATTCTAAAACTGTAAATCACGCCGGAGCTTTGGAGGCGTTTAATAAACTGACGCCTAACGATACCAATTTCATTGAGGAAATGAAAATCTGGCTGATTACCCAGAAAGAAGTGAATTCATGGGGAAGTTCACGTGGGACTGCAGAAGTGATTTTTACTATTTTAAATTCAAGGAAATCATGGACGAATTCAGAAAGCGATGCAGCAACCATTATTTGGGGCGGAAAAGAACTTGTAAATCCGGATACAAAAGCAACAGGTTACGTAAAAAGTTCAGTGAAGGAATCTGTAATTGATAAAAATTTAGGAACGGTTACTGTCACCAAACCCGGTCCCGGAATTGTTCAGGGGGGCTTGTTCTGGCAGTATTATGAGGATCTGGACAAAATTAAATCCTCCGAATCTTACCTTTTGATCACGAAAGAACTGTATAAAAAAGTGAAAACCGTAAACGGCGAAGAGTTAATTAAAATCACAGAAAATTCACCGTTAAAAGTGGGGGATAAAGTTACCGTAAGAATGATTTTGAATACCGACAGAAATATGGAATTCATTCATTTGAAAGATATGCGTGCTGCAGGTTTTGAGCCGTTGAACATTATTTCAGGTTATGAATGGAAAAACAGTTTGGGTTATTATCAGTCCACGAAAGATGCTTCAACAAATTTCTACATCGAATATATGCCGAAAGGGAAGTACGTTTTCGAGTACGATTATATCTGCAACGCATCGGGAACTTTCAGCAACGGAATTACCACTCTGCAGAATTATTACGCGCCACAGATGAATGCGCATACGAAAGGCACGAAGGTAACTATCACTCAATAATTAAGAACGGACTTCGGTCCGTTTTTTTTTTCTATTATATACTAAAGAAATAAGCTAATAGATAAGGAAAATGATATTGTTTTGATAGAAATATTGTCAAAGGAGTGCTCTTTTGCTAAAAAATATGTATTTTCGTCAGTTCATAAATGAATTGAACTCATAATAAGTAATTTATGCGCTATATTTTGTTGTTGTATATTGTAATGTCCTGCCAGCAGCTTCATGTAAAACCTGTTGAAGATTTGAAAAATATGGAATTTTCCGAAATCAATCATGTAAACGTGAAGCTTATTGAAAGTGAATCCGAGATCCTGAATTCGCAGAAAAGTATTGACCGCATATATAACACCATCAACATGAATAACCCTTCTCCGAGGAAAAATCCAATACCGTCTTTTACTGAAACAGAAATGTATATTCTGGTACAGCCAAAGATTGAAAAATCAGATTTCACTGTTACGGGGGTATCTGGCGGCGGTAATACATTAAAAATTACTGTTCAGCCCTATGATAATCGCGAGTATACAGGCAGGTCTAATCCCGCAAGTGTTATCGTCATCAGTAAAAATCATCAGTTTAAAACGATAGAAATTCAAAAAATAAAACCATAAAATTTTCGCATGAAATCAAAACTACTATTGACAGCGGCAGTGATGTTTTCGGGAATAGTTTTCTCGCAGACAAACCACTGGAAGTCGGTCGCAAGCGTAGACAGCAAGGCGCCCGTGTATGACAAGACCTCGACCCCGGTAAAGTATAAATTATTTAAACTTAATCTGGAGGATCTTAAAAATGATTTGGCTACAGCACCACAGAGATTTTCTAATAACGAATCGCTCATCCTGAAATTTCCTACTGCAGACGGAAAGCTCGTAAACTATGTGGTAAACGAAGCCTCGGTAATGGATCCTGTTTTACAGGCAAAATTCCCGGAGATCAGATCGTATGTAGGTTATGAAAAAGGAAACCAGAGCAACTCAATCCGATTCAGTGTCAGCCCGTACGACGGGATAAATATAATGTACTTCAACGAAGGAAAAACCGCTTATCTTGATGCTCATACTCAGGATAAATCTACGTACATGGTGTACGACCGTAAAGAATTGCCAAGTGTGGGTGGTTTTGTATGCCATTACGAAAATCCTGAAGAAAACACGGCAGCAATTGAGCCACAGGCACAGGCGCTGGTTCAGGATGGCCTGTTTAGAAATTACCGTTTGGCACTTTCTTCCACTGTTGAATACTCTAATTATCACATCAACAGGGCAGGATTAGGATCTGGCACGGTTGAACAGAAGAAGGCTGCAGTTCTTGCGGCAATGAATACTACGATGACCAGAGTGAATGGGGTATACGAAAAGACGATATCATTAACCATGACCATGATACCCAACAATGATTTGTTGATTTCGATCGGGACTGATGCTTACGGACCTGGATTTACCAATAATAACGGTAGTTTACTCCTTAACGAAAATCAAGCCTTTATCGATGCAACAATCGGAACAGCAGCTTACGATATCGGTCACATCTTCAGTACCGGTGGCGGTGGAATCGCGCAGTTGAGATCGCCGTGTACTACGAGTAAGGCTCGTGGTGTTACAGGTCGCTCTGCACCGAGAACCGATGCCTTTGACATCGATTATGTAGCACACGAGATGGGCCACCAGTGGGGAGCCCAACATACTTTTGATAATTCGTGTGGTGGTAACAGATCGTCAGGAAGCTCCGTCGAGCCTGGAAGCGGAAGTACGATAATGGCTTATGCCGGAATTTGCGCGCCTAATGTGCAGCCTAACAGTGACGCTTACTTCCATGTAGTAAGTGTGAATCAAATGTATACTAATATCACCACTCAGAACAGCTCTGTATGTGGGGAAAAAACTCCGAACAATAATCAGGTTCCGGTAGTTCAGCCTCTTGCGAATTATACCATTCCAGCGGGAACCGCATTTGTACTGACCGGTACCGCATCTGACCCTGACGGTGACGCAGTTACCTATCTTTGGGAACAAACCGATACAAGAACTTCAACAACTTCAACTGAACCTTCGCCAACTCAGACCAATGGAGCAGTATTCCGTTCTGTAACGCCTACAACGTCTCCTCAGCGATATTTCCCCATGATGGCCTCCATAGCTGCAGGTAATCTTGCGCCAATATGGGAAGTTATCCCAACCGTGGCAAGAACGCTTAATTTCGCGCTGCTCGTTAATGACAATAAGGCGACAGGTAATCAGGCTGCAAGGCAAAATATGGTAGTAACTGTTGCAGGCACGGCACCTTTCAGAGTCACTTCTCAGAACGTCGCAGCTACCTATACTGGAGAAACAGCACTTACCGTAAACTGGGATGTTGCAGGGACCAACGCCGCTCCAATTAATACTGCAAATGTTCAGGTTTTGCTTTCCACCGATAACGGATTAACTTATCCGACAGTTTTGGCTGCAAGTGTACCGAATACAGGAACTGCAGATGTAATACTGCCGAATATTGATACCTCTAATGCAAGAGTTATGGTGAAGGCGGTTAACAATATTTATTTTGCAGTAAATGCTACCAGATTTAATATTACTAAAAATCTTGCAGTGAGCGATACTTCTAAGAAAGGCTTCAGTCTTTATCCGAATCCTGCCAAAGGTGAAGTAAATGTTCAGTTGAAAAATAATGTAAAATCTGATTTCAAGATCTATGATCTTTCAGGAAGATTAGTGAAATCAGGATCACTCGCCGCAGATCAGAACAAGATCAGTATCGGTGCACTGAAAACAGGAACGTACAGAATTGTAGTTTCAGCTGACGGGGCAACCTACAGCCAGAATCTTATAGTAAAGTAAAATTTCAATATCCAAAAAAAGGCTGCCAATGGCGGCCTTTTTTTATTTTATCTGTTTCGCTAAGACAGTCTGTTACTAACAAAATGTTTATATTTGAGAAGGATTCGTCTTCGGATCTTTTAGCTATCATAAATTCGTTAACACTCATATTAAAAAGCATGGTAAAAAATTTTACATTACTTATTTTTACAATCTTATTTTACAATCTGAATGCTCAGAATAAACAGATACCTAGCGAAATATTCTGGAACAGTTTAAAAAATCACTGCTCTAAATCCTACGAAGGAAAAATTACAGCCGGCGGTAAAGAAGGCGACGGTTTCACCGGTAAGCGTCTGGTGATGCAGGTTTTGAGTTGCGAATCTAACAGAATCAGAATTCCGTTTTATGTAGGTGAAAACAGTTCGCGCACTTGGGTTTTATCAAAGAATGATAAATCAATTTTAAAACTTAAGCACGACCACCGCCACGAAGACGGTACAGAAGATCAGGTGACGCAATACGGCGGTCAGGCTCCGAATCAGGGCTTAGAAAATCTTCAGATTTTTCCGGCAGATGAAGAAACTGCCAACAGGATTTCTTACGCTTCAACGAATGTTTGGTGGATTACTTTGGATGAGAAAACATTCAGTTATAATCTGCGTAGAATTGGCAGCGACAGGGTGTTTACAGTTGAATTTGATTTAACCCAGCCTATTGAATTCAGTTCAAAACCATGGGGCTGGAAACAATAGTGATGATACTCTAAAATAGTTTCAGGAGCAAACTCAAAAAATATTAAATTTGTTTTGAAATAAAAAAACCTGAAAACATGCAGAACATTTTCGACGCTAAAGATGCGCAGAATTACATCGACAGAATCAATACACTTACGCCGGAAACCCAGAGAAAGTGGGGCAAAATGAGCGTAGATCAGGTACTTGCTCATCTGAACGTTGCTTACGAAACGATTTACGAAACTGATAAACATCCCAAACCGGGTTTTATTGCAGGATTTCTGCTGAAAAATTTTGTGAAACCAAAAACTGTAAATGAAATTCCGTACAAGCAGAATATCCCGACGGGTCCGATGTTTATCATCAAGGGCAACAAAGATTTTGAAACCGAAAAAAAGCGTTTGATCGGTTTCATCCAAAAAACCCAGCAGTTGGGTAAAGAAGCTTTTGACGGTAAAATGTCGCACTCGTTTGGCAAACTTACCGCTCAGGAATGGAACAATATGCTGGCGAAACACCTGAATCATCACCTCGGCCAGTTTGGTGTTTAATATGAAATATGTTTTCTTTTTTCTTTTGTGTTTTATTATTACGTCAGCACAGAAGAGCATTGACCTGCCTGACTTAATTAAGAATAACGGTCATTATTTTGAAGGGGAAAAGGGTAAAAAACAGTCGATAAAAGTTACTTTTAGTTCAGTATTGATGAGTACCGGAATATCAAGCCTGTATGACGTAGAAGGAAGTTTGCAGATCGGTGATGAGACTCATAAGATTACAGGAAATGTGAATTACAATCAAACGGAAACTGCCATAGTGAATGATGAATCAATTCAAATATACAGCGCTCTCTTAAACATTGAAAAGCAAGGTGTTTTTAAAGGTTCTTTGGGACTTAAATTAATGCCCAAATTATTTAATGTTATTGTATTTGAAGGGGTTTTGCAAAAAGATAAAAAGAAAGTCCCGATGCATTTTGACAATTCTAATCAAATTATGACCTATCTGGAATCGCTAAAACAACCAAGCAAATGAAAAAATTCCTATTAATATTCCTGCTAGCATCAGGTTTCGCGTTTTCGCAAATGCCTAATATCGCTGAAGTGTGGATGAATAAATCCCAACCTTACACGGGAACAATTGCAGGCAAAGAACCTCTCAAGATCAAAATTAATATTTCAGAACAGAACAGGAAAAACGATCAGGAATATTTTCTCGCAGGATATTCAATGGTTGAAAAGAACTTTTCAAAATTTGAAGGAAAACTGAAAATCAACCAATACCGCGACGGCAAAAAACGCAGTACCGTGTATGGTGAATACGGCTTGCGGAAGAACCGAAAGGCAAACATTCCGGTATTTTTACCGGTAAATTCATTTACACTTTTATGTGGAATGCAAAACTTCAGCAGGTCGAAAAACAGTTCATCGAATTCATCGGAAACTGGAAGAGCTATGATGGAACATTAAGTTATAAAACAACATGGAAAAACCAGTAAAATGTTAAGAAAAGCAGCAGCAATAATCGCTGGAATAGTAGCCACCAGTATCGCCGTTGGGCTCGTTCAGCAGTTGGGTCATTATCTTTATCCACTTCCTGCAGGCACTGATCCCAGTGATGCAGCAGCGATTAAAGATTACGTTGAACAGGCACCGTTTATGGCCGTTTTCTTTGTCATTATTTCTTATGCCGCAGGTGCATTGGCAGGAGGTTTTGTATCAACAATAATTGCAAACGACGGTAAAAAAATCTACGCCATCATTATTGGGATTTTCTTTCTAATAACGTCGGTCTATATGATGATCACCATTCCGTCGCCCATTTGGTTCTGGATTCTTGGGATTGCTGTTTGGGCCCTGGTTTTAGTAGGCTATCGGTTGGCTCTAAAAAAAACAAGAGTATAGAAATCAATGTTTTCGGAAACTCATTTTTCTGAAAATTTTTATAAAGAGGAACTTTTTTCATCAATTAAATAACAAAAAAACTACAATCATGGCACAGGTAAACGCGTACTTAACTTTCAACGGAAACTGCGAAGAAGCTTTTAATTTCTACAAATCCGTTTTCGGCGGAGAATTTCCTTATATCGGCCGTTTCGGTGATATGCCTTCCGGTGAAGAAGGCAAACAGATGTCTGAAGATGATAAAAACAAAATCATGCACGTCACCCTGCCTATTTCTCAGGAAACGGTTCTGATGGGATCTGACACAGGCGGGGAATATGCGTCGCAATTCATTCAGGGAAACAATATTTCACTTTCAATCAACACCGATTCTAAAGAAGAAGCCGACAGGCTTTTCAACGGTCTTTCCGAAGGAGGAAATGTGACAATGCCTCTCGCGGAAACGTTTTGGGGCGCGTATTTTGGCATGTGGACCGATAAGTTCGGCATCAACTGGATGGTGAATTACGATGATCCGGAGAAAACCCAACATTAAAATTTTCAGGAGCAACAGGGTTTCGCTTTTTTGCTGAAACCCGTCCCGCTTTCCGCACTCGCTTTTTCAGGCCGCGGCTTTGCCGCGGCCCAAAAAAGCTCAAACACATGCTCCAATCGGGGCTATAAAATAATTTTGGTGTTTTATTCAGAGAATACCATTCAGCACCAACTAAAAACCCTTTCAATTGAAAGGGTTTTATATTTCACATTGGTTATTCAGCGACAATTATACATTTACATTTTCCAGAATCACCGCGTAACCCTGTCCAACACCGATACACATTGTAGCCAATGCATATTTTTTGCCGGTTTTATTCAGTTCGAAAGCTGCAGAATAGGTAATCCGCGTTCCGCTCATTCCAAGTGGGTGACCAAGTGCAATAGCACCTCCGTTCACATTTACTCTTGCATCGTCATTTGCAATTCCAAGTTCCTTCAGACACGCGATACTTTGCGCCGCGAAAGCTTCGTTCAGTTCGATGATATCGATTTGGTCTAAAGTAAGATTGGCTCTTTTTAATGCCAGTTTTGTAGCATCAACAGGGCCGATTCCCATAATTCGGGGTTCAACTCCCACAACAGCGGAACTTACTATTTTCGCTAAGGGTTTCAGGCCGTAATTTTTTACCGCGTCATCAGACGCAATAAGCACTGCAGCAGCACCGTCATTTAATCCCGAAGCATTTCCAGCAGTTACGGTCCCGTTTTCTTTAATAAAAGCGGCTCTCAATTTTCCTAAACCTTCCATTGTGGAATTAGGTTTAATGAATTCGTCTTTGTTGATAATGACCGGATCGCCTTTTCTCTGAGGAATCGCGATATCAGAAATTTCTTCTGCCAACCTTCCGGATTCCTGCGCTTTTTTTGCTTTCATCTGAGAATTCAAAGCAAATTCATCCTGTTCCTCGCGTGATATTTTATAGATTTCGGCCAGGTTTTCCGCGGTTTTGCCCATGGCTTCTGTTCCGTACATTTTCTCCATCTGCGGATTGACAAAGCGCCATCCGAAACTTGAATCGTACATTTTAGAATCAGTTCCAAAAGCGCTTTCTGCTTTCGAAATCGCGTAAGGTGCGCGTGACATTCCTTCCACACCGCCGGCAATAAAAAGATCCCCTTCGCCGGATTTTATCGCTCTCATCGCCTGAGCAATTGAGCTCATTCCTGATGCACAAAGCCTGTTCACGGTTTCTCCCGGAACACTGGTTGGAAGTCCGGCCAAAAGCAGAGCCATTCTTGCAACGTTTCTGTTATCTTCTCCGGCCTGATTTGCGCAGCCTATAATCACATCATCAATTTTATCCAAAGGTAATTCCGGATTTTTGGCTACAAGGCTTTTAATCACGGAAGCCATCAGGTCATCTGTTCTTACCGGTGCTAAACTTCCTTTGAAATTTCCAATGGCAGAACGGGTTCCGTCGATAATATATGCTTGTTTATTCATATTTTTTTAATTTAATTTTTATTACTGATGTGGTATTCCAGATCAAGTATTTTGCGGTGCACAAATTTAATCATAAAAGCCGTGGAAACGGTAACCAGCAAACCGATTATGCAGCCGATGAATACCGATACGAACCTTTCCACCGGTGCCATAAAACTTTCGTCCGGCCGCTCCATCAAAACGATGATGATCGCAACAATGGCGCTCCGCGACACATTCAGTAGATTAAACAGTTTGCAGATCAGCGCTGCCGCTGTAATTCCGATCAGAATTTTAAAATACAGCTCAATCGGGAGTGAAAATACAATAATTCCGGATAATGCACCGATAAAATTAGCTTTCACCCGCTCAATGGATAATCTTTTCGAATCTTTCCCTTCCGGAGAAATGACCAGCAGAATAGAAAGCAATGCCCAAAAAAGATCAAACCCCGGAAAGGTTTTTAAAAGAAAATATCCAATAGAAAATCCAATAATACACCGGATAATGTAAATTAAAATCGGTGAAAAAAGAAAAGCTCTTATTTTGTTGGTTTTCTTCAATGCCTGGGTTTAAGCCGTTTTTTTATGAAAGTCTTTCTTCAAACTTTGCAGCAGTTTTTTCGCGGACTTCTTCTAATGTTGCGCCCGGCATAACCTCCGTCAGGGTTAATTTACCATCGATGTATTTAAAAACTGCAAGATCCGTAATTACGACATCGACAGATTTTAAAGCCGTCAAAGGTAAATCGCAGACGGGAACGATTTTCGAAGTTCCGTCTCTTTCGGTATGCATCATCGTGATGATGAGTTTTTTCGCGCCCGAAGCCAGATCCATTGCGCCGCCAACTCCTAAAAGCGGTTCGCCCGGAACAGCCCAGTTGGCAAGATTTCCAGCTTCATCCACCTGAAGACCGCCCATCACCGCGGTATCGATATGTCCGCCGCGGATCATTGCGAAAGAATCGGTGCTGTCGAAATAGCTGGTTCCCGGAAGTGCTGTAACGGGGATTTTTCCTGCATTCACGGGATAATCCATTGCGCCGCCGCCATCTTCAGGAACAGGACCAACACCCAACATTCCGTTTTCTGTATGAAGAATGATTCCGTGTTCTTCGGTGATCAAATCTGCTACTAAGGTTGGAATTCCGATTCCCAGATTCACCACTTCGCCTTTCTGAAGCTCGGCTAAAGCGCGTTTTGCCATATTCATTCTTTTTTCCGAAACGACTTTTGATTTGCTTACCGAACCTGAACTTCCGAGTTCTTCCAAAGTCGTATGCGCCTGAACCAAATAGTCGATATAACAGCCTTGTGTGTGAATATTTTCAGCGGCAATTTCGCCAACCTCAACAATTTCTTCCACTTCTGCAATCACCAGATCAGCGGCAGTTGCGAAAGCACGGTTAAAATTCTGCTCCGTCATTCTGTACTGAAGATTCCCTGCAGTGTCAGCTTTCCAGGCGCGGATAAAGGCTACATTTCCTCGGATCCCGGGAACGAAAACCATTTCTTTTCCGTTGATGATTTTGGTTTCTCTTCCTTCTGCAATTTCGGTTCCGGCAGAAGTTACGGTATAAAAGCCGCCAATTCCTGCGCCGCCTGCCCGAACCGCTTCTGCGAGCGTTCCCTGCGGGATGAGTTCATATTCTACATCGCCGTTTTGGGCTGCTTTTACGGCTTCAGGATTTGAAGTGAAAAAGGAGCCGATCATTTTTTTTATCTGTCCGTTTCTTAAAAGCCGGCCACCGCCTAAGCCAGGTTCGCCAACATTATTTCCGATGAAAGTGAGGTTTTTCGTTTCTGTTTCCGCCAAAGCGTGCATCAGGTGAACCGGATTTCCGGTCATCCCGAAACCGCCCTGTAAAAGGGTGTCGTCATCTTTTACCAACGCTGCGGCTTCCTGTGGTGTAATTTGTGGAACGTGTTTCATTTTACTTTTTTTATATTTAATGCAAACTGCATATTTCTTTATTGATTTAAAAACCGAACAACCGCGTCGTTGAATTCAGTTGGTTTTTCGAAGTTGGAAAGATGGCAGGTTTCCAAATAAATATGTTCTGAATTTCTGATATTTTTCTGTAGAAAATTGCCGTCTTCAACTGTTGTTACTTCATCGTATTTTCCTGAAATGACGAGGGTAGGAATATTGATTTTGTCGAGTTCATTTCTGAAATCGGCATCGCGGACCATCGCACAGTTGGAAATATATCCCTGCAAAGGCGTTGCAGCGAAATTTTTCAGAATTCCATCCACTTCATTTTTATGATTTTTATTGAAACTTTCCGTAAACCATCTTTCGGCAGTTGCTTCAAGAATGGAAGAAAGTCCGTTTTCGGATACGCTTTTGATCCGGCTGTTCCAGCCCTCAGCGGTACCGATTTTGGCTGCTGTATTGGAGATAATCAATTTTTTAAGTCTTCCATCAGCACTTAATGCCAGCCACTGACCAATTAATCCACCCATTGAAATTCCACAGAAATAAAATTCCTTAATTCCTAAAAATTCAGTGAGTTGTAAAATATCGTTTCCTAGAAGTTCAGCACTGTAATCGCCCTCCGTTACTTCGCTTTTTCCGTGTCCGCGGGTATCGTAGAACAGAATGTTGAAATGTTTTGAAATCTCTTCCCACTGTTTTTCCCACATCGAAAAGTTGGTTCCCAATGAATTTGAAAATACGAGCGTGTTCTCTTTGCCGTGATTTTCAAAAAGATAGTTGATTTCTGTGTTATTTACTTTTGCTGAAGGCATTTAATTAAATTTTTTGTCTTTCAAAATTGAAAAAACCAAACAAACTCTACATCCGGAAATGAAGAGTCTGTCTGAAGATTAGATTGATTTCAAACTGTTATGATGCGAGTGCTCTCGTTCTGTGATTTTCGCCGTTATCATGAATTGCTTCTTCTTTCACAATAGTGAAATTGAAAAATGAATGT
The DNA here is from genome assembly GCF_019195395.1 of Kaistella faecalis. Lineage (NCBI taxonomy): Bacteria > Pseudomonadati > Bacteroidota > Flavobacteriia > Flavobacteriales > Weeksellaceae > Kaistella > Kaistella faecalis. The sequence goes on along the minus strand of NZ_CP078067.1, from coordinate 476,644 downwards.
GCGTAAGCTTCGTCTCCGTAACCATTAGCGACAGCTTCTTCCGCGGAATGTCTGGTAATTTTAGGTACCAAATCTGCTTTCGTTGCAAAAGCAAAATCTTCAAAAATTAAAGGATCTCCTTCGATATTGATCTGGGTAGTCAGTTTTCTGTAACCCGGCGCTGTAACGAAGAAGTGGATATGCGCAGGTCGGCTTCCGTGTCTTCCCAAAAGCGTCATCATTTTATCGGTTGCGCTTCCGGGCGGACATGAATATCCCGGTGGAACAACGGTTTTGAACTTATATTTTCCATCAGCTCCAATTCTGATGGCTCTTCTTAAATTGTATTCAGACTGACTTGTATCGAAATAAGAATACATTCCATGTTCGTTGCAGTGCCAAACTTCCAGCAAAGCGCCTTCTACAGGATTTCCGTCAACATCTTTTACGGTTCCTTCCATATAGAATCTTTCCAGATTGCGGTTTTCTTCAGGATTGTTTTCCAGTTCCGCATAAGATTCAGTTTCCGGAGAACCCGCAACATAAAGCGGTCCTTCGATGGTTCTCGGTGTTACATTATTTAATCCTGCCTCCTGGTCTTCATGATCCATCATGTCATCCATGAATTTTTCAATTCCTAAACCTGCGAAAAGCAATCCCCATTCGTTGTTCTGCCCAACCGTTTTCAGATAATCTGCTGCGTGCCACATTTCCTCCGAAGTAATATTAAGGTCGACCATTGCATAAAAAAGGTCTTTCAGAAGACGGTTTGTAATTTCCTTTACTCTCTCATTGCCCTGTCCGGCTTTTTCCTGACTGGTGATTACCGCCAATACGGCATCTATCTGTTCTCTTGTCATCATGATTTTTAAATTTTTTTGAATTGATATTGTTGTTAAATTTTTAGAGAAGTGTTTCGCGCAAAGCGTTCGGGTGTTTGCAGACACTGGTTACTTTGATGGTCATGTAAGGGAAAAGTGGGAGGGAACTCAGGATTTCATGAAGTTCATCCGGACTTTCTACTTCCAGAACACTGATGTTGGAATATCTGCCCGCAACGCGCCAGAGATATTTCCATTTCCCGGAATTCTGCCACTTTTGGGAAGTTTCCTGTTCTCTTTGCATGAAAGATTTTTTTTTGTCTTCGTCCCAGGTTTCGGGGATGTGAACATCCATTTCTACTACGTATACCATGATTTATTTTCTTTTGTAATGATTTATTTTGTCTTCGTCCACTTCGATTCCTAATCCGGGACCTTTCGGGAGTTCGAGTTTGCAGTCTTTAAATACCATCGGATTGGTGACGATATCGTCGGTCAAAAGCATTGGTCCAAAAAGTTCGGTTCCCCAGCTTAAATTGGTAAACGTGCTGAAAATATGCGCCGATGCTACGGAACCAATTGTTCCTTCAAGCATAGTTCCGCCGTAAAGACCGATGTCGGAAGCTTCTGCCATACCGGCGATTTTTGCAGCGTTATAAAGTCCGCCTGTCTTCATAATTTTGATCGCGAAAACACTTCCGCCACGGATTTTGCAGAGTTTAATTGCATCTTCGATTGTCGCCACGGCTTCATCTGCCATAACCGGGACGTGGAAATATTCTGTAAGCCGCGCCAGTCCGTCGAAATTTGTTTTAATGATAGGCTGTTCAATTAAATCGATGCCGTTGTCCTGCAGGATTTTAATCCATATTTTTGCATTAAATTCACTCCATGCCTGGTTGATGTCCACGGTAATTCTGATGTTTTCGCCCAGGGTTTTTTTTATGGCAACAACATGCGCTACGTCTTTTTTGGGTTCGTTGCTTCCGATCTTTAATTTAAAAGTGTTGTGACGGTTAATTTCAATCAGGTGTTTAGCTTCTTCAATGTCCTTTTCGGTATTTCCGCTGGCTAAAGTCCACAAAACAGGCAGTTTATCGTTAATAGAACCGCCGAAAAGTTCAGCGATAGAAACGCCAAGACGTTTTCCCTGTGCATCGAGTAAAGCGGTTTCAATACCGGCTTTAGTGAAGGTGTTTCCTTTGACATTCCGGTTGATTTCATGCATCAGGACATTAATGTTGGTCGCATCTTTTCCGGTCAATAGAGGCGAAATATACTGATCAACAGCCAGCTTCATGGATTCCGGAGATTCCGGTCCATAGGTCATTCCGCCGATCGTTGTAGATTCTCCCCAACCTATAATACCGTCTGTGGAAGTGATTTTAATAATCACCATCGTCTGCTTCATCATCGTCGCCATTGAAAGTTTGTGCGGACGGATGGTCGGTAAATCTATAATTGAGGCTTCTACACTTATTATTCTAGGATTCTGTCCCATTGATATGATGGTAATATTCAGTTAAACTTATCTTATAAATCTATAAACCGAAATTACCACACCCCGAACGGATGAAGTAGGATTTTTTGAAGGATTAATAGGAGTTTTTGTAAATAAGCAGATAATCCTGCTTAAATATTGCTTTTACAGCATCAGTTGAGATTGGACCTGTACTGTTTTGGGGTCTGTCCGGTTTTCTGTTTGAAGAGTCTTGCAAAATAACTCGGATCATCAATGTCGAACTGATAAGAAACTTCAGAAATGCTGAATTCGGGATTCTTTAAGGTTGATTTAATATTAAGGATAAGGAAATCCAGAATAACCTCTTTGGGAGATTTCCCCGAAATGGCCTTGCAGATCTGGCTTAAAGCTGCGACCGTAATTCCAAGTTCCGACGAGTAATCTTCAACTCTTTTTTTAATGGAATTGTTTTCCTGAACCAGTTTCTTGAAATTCCGGAAAACGGTTCTTTCATTTTGGTTAAGCGTATGGATAACCGTCTGGTTGGAATGATTGATTCTGTATAGCCGCAACAAAAGCATTCCCACAAGATATTGAAGCGCCAAATCTTTTCCCGGAAGTGCATTATTATACTCAAAAACGCATTTGTGAATGGTATTGTAAACGTCTTCAACCAATTGGTTTTTCTGGCTGATTTTAGTAATACTGATCGTATCGAGCTCGTAAATCACTTCCACATCAAACTTCAGCATCTGCTCGACAGCGTTTGCGGAAAGTGAAATTAAATATCCTTTAGAACCGGGTTCAAACTCAAGGCCATGAAAAACCGACTGTGGAATCGTGATAATGGAAGGTTGATCAACAGCAAAATGTTCGTTATTCGCCAAAAGCTCAACTTTTCCTTTTTCGAGGACGAAGATTTGAAAAAGATTGCGGTGAGCGTGGGTTTTTACGGAATACCCAATCCGCGAGAACATTTCATCAAGTGAGACGATGTTGATGATTTCGCGTACCAGCTTGATGTGATTTTCACCAAAAATTCCGTTGTAATAAACCTTCTGAGACATTTCTTAAAATTACAAAAAATTAAGAATATGAAAATGGTTTTTCCCGAAAACTCATTTCGGCGTTATTTGATAAACTCCATTAAAGGCGTAATAAACCGGTCGAAAACTTCGATATGCGGCGAGTGTCCTACATTTTCAAGCTCGACCAATTTCGAGCCTTTGATTCTTTTCTGGGTTTCCTTTCCTAAATTTTGGTAAAGTCCCATTAAAGGCTGCAGTTCTTTCGGTGCATTTCCTTTTCCAATCGCGGTTCGGTCGCGAGTTCCGATGATGAGAAGAGTAGGAACGGTGATCTTCTGAAAATCTTCAACCACAGGCTGCGTGTAAATCATATCAGAAGTTAAAGCCGCATTCCAGGCGGTGATGGGAAAATCTTTAGAAACCGTCCAGCCTGCCAAAAGATTCAGCCATTTATCGTATTCCGGCTTCCATTTTCCGTCGTAATAAAATTTGAGCTGATAATCTTTGTAAGAATCGTAAGTGTTTTTAAGTTCTGCAGCATATTGTTTGTCGATATTCTGGTAAGGCGAAAAATTCCGGTAATCTTCTAGTCCAATTGGATTTTCGAGAATCAGTTTTTCCACATTTTCAGGATACATCACAGCCATTTTCGTGGCAAGCATTCCGCCCATTGAATGGCCAAGGACGATAAATCTATCAATTTTTAAATCATTCAGCATTGATTTGCTGTTTTCCGCCAACTGCTGAAAACTGAACTGATACTGTTTCGGTTTTGAGGATTTTCCGAAACCGATCTGATCCGGCATAAGGACGCGGAAGCCTTCTTTCTGAAGTTCTTTTGCCGTCTGTTCAAAATAATATCCGTTGAAATTTTTCCCATGAAGAAGGACTATGGTTTTTCCGTTAGGTTTTGCAGGTTGCACATCCATGAAAGCCATTTTCAACTGCTGTCCCTGATTTTTTAATTCTTTAAACTGAACGGGAAAAGGATAATTTACCGCCGTAAGTTCAGCGTCCAAAGGCTGTAATTTTGATAAGTCCTGTGCTTTTGAAAATAAAGAGAATAATAAGATGAATAATGTGATTGGAAACTTCATATCGATCAATTTTCCCAAAAATACAAAAACAATCTGTCTTTGCTCTAAAGCACGCTTCTTTTATAGAGATTGGTGCAGCTGCTGATAAAAAGAACTGTAGCTGCAATTATTGCAAAAATAGAGACTGCTGAACCCGCTTCATTTGACTGTGAGATGGCGATAAATGCCCACGCGCCGACAAAAGCGAAGAACGGTGCGTTTTTCTGCCATGTCATCATAAGGTGGATAACAGATGCGACTGCGATCATAATAATCGTCCATGTGCTTTCAGAAATTCCCCAGCCGTTCCAACCGATTTTATGAAGCCAGGAAGCAGTTGCAACAATTAAGGCTACACTCATCCATCCAGCGTATATTTGAAAAGGAATATTAATGAACCCTTTTTCCGCGGTACTGTTGTTATATTTTAAAGCTTCAAGTAAAATTTTGGTGAGGGAAACCATCGCAACCCCTAAAATCAAAACCGAAATTCCGCTGAAGCCGTACAACCAGGCGACGATCCACGCGCAGTTAGCAATGCAGGATATTACAAACCACCAACCGATGTTTTTTACAAAATCATCTGCTTCATTTTTGGCAGTATTAAATAAACTTCTCCCTGTGTAAAAAACGAAGCCCAACAAAAGCAGATAAATTAAACCCCAAATGGAAAATGCATAACCTGCAGGAGTAATTAAAGTATGGTACTGATCGGAAACATTTCCGATGGTTTTACCGTTGAAAATCCCTGTGTTGCTGAGATAATTAAAAATAATAGTGAAAATGAGCGAAAAGCCGTTGGCAACCTGTAGTATTTTTTTCATGGCGCGGAATTTATTTTAGTTCGTGCTTCTTCAAGACCTTTTTTACATGCAAGAAAAAATTATTCCAAATATCTTACAGATTGTTTTGCCACCATTCTTCGTACACTTTCAAATCATCTTCCCAGTTTACTTTTTCCCCTATTTTTGGGGTGATGATTCGAAGCTTTTCCGTATTCAGTTGGGTCATTTTATCGAGCGGTTCTTTCCACGAATGATTTGCCAGGGCGAATTTCGAGTTATGAACCGGAATCATTCTTTTTGCATTAAGTTCTTTCATGGCTTTAATGTTTTCTCCCGGCATAAAGTGAATATACCGCCAATCGCTGTTGTACTGGCCGTTTTCAAGAATAGCAAGATCGAAGCTCCCAAATTTATTGCCGATCATTTTATAATGATCATCGTAACCGCTGTCGCCGCCGATATAAATTCGCTGTTTCGGAGTTTCAAAAACGAAACTTGCCCAAATCGCCTGGTCACGCTTAAAACCGCGCCCGGAAAAATGTCTTGCAGGTTCGCAATAGACTTTAAAACCGTTTTCTAAATCTGAACTTTCGTTCCAGTCGAGTTCGATAAGATTTTTAGGATCGTAGCCCCAGTATTCAAGATGTTCGCCGGTTCCAAGGCCAGTGATCACTTTTTTAACTTTAGGAATGAGCTTCTTCACGGTTTCATAATCCAGATGATCCCAGTGATCATGCGAAATGATAAGATAATCCAGCTCCGGAATATCGTCAGTGGTGTACAGATCGGATCCTTCAAAAGCTTTGGTTGTAAAGGTAAAAGGCGACGCATTTCCGCTGAAAACCGGATCAACAAGGATTTTCTTGCCGTTGATCTGGATAAAATAAGAAGAATGTCCCATCCAGATATACGCGTTTTCGTTGGGATTCAGATTTTTTAAATCAGTTTTGGTAAAATTGAATTTCTCTGAAGGTCTGAGGTTTTCTTTCTTGCCGAAAAGAAACCTGAACATCACTTCCGGCATTGAGGTGTCTTCTGCAAGTTGAGGTGTTTTATTAAGATTAAGGAACTTTCCGCTTTTGTAATGCGGCGATTTCTGTATTCTTTCCATCCGTTCTCCAGACGGGCTTTTTCCGAATTTTGGATGCTTCATCACCAGATAAGTTGCGGTGGCAAGAACCGCGAGCAGAAAAAGTATGATAATCATAACGTTTTTTAAAATCTTCATCTTATTTTAGACAGTTTTAATGGTTTAAAATAAAACTGTGTACACGAATTTTACTTTATAAATGGCTGCAAATGTAACCGAAAATTAAGGAAATGAATAAAATCATGGTAATAATTTTATCTATGACTGAAATAAATGTTAACTTTAATACCATCAAAAAAATCTAAGATTATGCACGAAAATGTTGTCATTAAACAAAGAGTGAATGCGCCCGTAGAAAAGGTATGGAACGCTTTGACCGATAAAGCGCAGATGAAGGAATGGTATTTTGATATCCCGGATTTTGAACTGGGACTTCACAAAGAGTTCAATTTTTATGAACCCGGCGAGGAAAAAAGGTTTCATCATCATGGGGAAATTCTGGAGGTGATTCCGAATGAGAAATTTAAGCATACCTGGTCTTACCCGGAAATTTCTAAGGAGAAAACAATTGTAAGATGGGAATTGGAGGAAGAAAATGGGGGAACAGTTATTACCCTCACGCACAAGGGTCTGGAGAATTTCAGTCATTTAGGCAAAGATTTCCAGAAAGAAAGTTTCGAAAACGGATGGACCGATATTGTGGGACAGAGTTTAAAAGAATTTATAGAAAAATAGGTTAATATTGATTGAGGAAACACGCTGTGAGGCGTGTTTTTTTTGGAAGGAACTTCAAGTCCGGAAAGATAACCGAATTGTCTGTTCGAAAAATAGTTTAGAAAATTTTCTAGAGGAATAAAGAAGAGAAGTTCTAGCCCCGATGGAACGGTATGTTTGAGCTTTTCAGCGCGGCGGCGCAGCCGTCGCGCTGAAAAGCGAGTAGTGACAGCGGGACGGGTCTCAGAAAGAAACGAAAACCGTGTTGCTTCTCATAATTACTGTTCTGCAGGTACCTGCGATCTGTCCTGAACTTTTTTGTAAGTATAAGCGCTCATCATGATACTGAATTCATACAGTAAAAGCAGCGGAAATGCAGCCATAAGCATACTTAAAACATCTGCCGGAGTAATGATCGCAGCGACAACCATAATTAAAACAATTGCATGTCGGCGGTAAGTGCGCATAAATTTGGGAGTAAGAATTCCGATGGTCGTCAGAAAATAAACGATTACGGGAAACAAAAACACAATGCCCATACCCAGTACAACCTGCATGAATAAAGTGGTGTAATCGCTAAGATCGAAAAGCTGGGTAATGGAATCGGAAATGGTAAATAAGAGTCCGAAATTAATCGCAAAAGGAAGAATCAGGAAATATCCGCACAGAATCCCTACCAGAAAAAGTATCCACACAAAATTAATCATGAAGACTGAGTTTTTTCTCTCGTTCGGATGAAGGGCCGGAGAAATAAAGCGCCAAAGTTCCCAAACAATATAAGGAAACGCCGCTACGATACCTCCAAAAATAGAAACCGACATCATTACATTAAACTGCTGAAAGAGCTTCTTCTGCTGTACCGCAAAATGATCGGGGAGCACAATACTGTTTTCTCCAATCAGTTCCCGTGAGAAATGGTTTACCACCCTGAATGTAAAGAAATCGTTTCTCGTAGGCCCGAAGAAAATATGGTCCATAATCCAGTTCACATTAAATCCTACAACAATGGCACCCACGATAATGGCAATGATGGACCGGATTAGATGTCCCCGCAGCTCGCCAATGTGTCCCCAAAAAGACATTTCTTTTCCTTCGCTCATTTTAAAATTCTAGATTTGGAATTCAAGACTGCGAAATTACTGAAATATTGCCGAATACAGGAAACGGACGAAACAATTTTCGCCCGATTATCTTGATCATTCGTTTTATAAAAAACTGTTTTCCAGTAAACCTCTTTAATTTATACCTTCATCCAGAAGTCTGTGGATGTCGATGATTCCGTGGTATTTGCTATTTTCGGTTACGATCAGCTGACCGATGTTCTTGTCTTTCAGAATCTGCATCGCCTCTTTTGCAAGCGCATTCTTGTCGATACTTTTTGGGTTGCTGCTCATAATATCTTTCGCCACAATCTTAGAAACATCCTGTTCGCTCATGAGCATCCTCCTTAAATCTCCATCGGTAATTACGCCGGTGATTTCTTCTCCTTCGGTCACAACCGTGATTCCGTGCGAAGAACTACTCACAGAAATAATGATTTCGCGGATGTTTGCAGTGCTTGAAACCTGTGGTTTTTGTGAAGAAAGAAACTGTTCCACTTTCGCGGTGAGGTTTTTTCCTAAACTTCCTCCTGGATGGAATTTCGCGAAATCGTTTTCTTTGAATCCGTTGAGTTCCATCAGACAGACTGCCAAAGCGTCTCCCAAAGCCATTTGTACTGTTGTAGAACTGGTTGGCGCAAGTTTGATGGGACATGCTTCTTTTTCTACCGAAGAGTTTAAAACAACGTCCGAAAAATCCGCCAGTTTAGATTTCAGATTGCCCGTCATTCCTATTAAAGCAGACGAATAATCTTTAAGAAAAGGAAGAAGATTTACAATTTCAGGCGAATTTCCGGAGTTGGAAATACAAAGCACCACATCGGTTTTCTGAATAACTCCTAAATCGCCATGAATCGCCTCTGAAGCGTGGAGAAACTGCGAAGGTGTTCCGGTAGAATTCAGCGTGGCAACAATTTTGTTTCCTACATGTGCAGATTTTCCGATTCCTACGATGATGAGTTTGCCTTTCGCGGAATTAATGATTTCTGTGGCTTTCAGAAAATTATCATCGAGCCGGTTTTTAAGATTTTCCAGCTCATTAATTTCAACTGATATTGCCTTTTTCGCGATTTGAAGAATTTCGGGATGGTTCATTTTGCTATTTTGAAAACAGGAAATTTTAATCCTATTAATATAAGGAAATATTTTATTTATATGCGTCCCAAAATTAGTAGTGTATATTTTTATTTTGATTTTTATTTTCTAACTTTGGGTGGTATGCAAATTTAGCAAACAATTTAAGAAGAACTGCCACGGATGATTAATTTTGCGGTAAATGAAGGAATAAGGAGTTCAGTCTGCGCTATACAATTGAATAATAAAAAATGAAAACAAAAACTGCCGATTTATCGAAAGAACTCAAAAAATATTTCGGCTTCTCTACATTTAAAGGTCAGCAGGAATCAATTATAAAGAATTTACTGGAAGGCAAAGATATTTTCGTACTTATGCCCACTGGCGGCGGGAAATCTCTTTGTTACCAACTTCCTGCTTTAATTTCTGAAGGAACTGCGATTGTAGTTTCTCCGTTGATTGCGCTGATGAAAAATCAGGTTGATGCCGTTAACGGACTTTCCTCAGATCCCGGCGTAGCCCATGTGTTAAATTCCTCACTCAATAAAACCCAGACCAAACAGGTTTTTGATGATATCAGGGCGGGTCGCACCAAACTTTTATATGTAGCTCCAGAATCACTGATTAAGGAAGAATATCTTGATTTTCTGAAAGAGGTTAAAATTTCATTCGTAGCCATTGATGAGGCGCACTGTATCTCCGAATGGGGACATGATTTCCGACCGGAATACCGTAATCTTAAGCTGATCATCGATAAAATAGCAGACGTTCCTGTGATTGCTTTAACAGCGACTGCAACGCCAAAAGTTCAGGATGATATCCAGAAGACTCTGGGAATGTCGAATGCATTGGTTTTTAAAGAAAGCTTCAACAGGCCAAATCTTTTCTATGAAGTTCGCCCGAAAGTGAATATTGATAAAGAAATCGTAAAATTCATCAATCAGCATAAAGGAAAATCAGGAATTGTTTACTGCCTGAGCCGGAGAAAAGTAGAAGAATTTGCTCAGTTACTCCAGGTTAACGGAATCGATGCTTTACCCTACCACGCCGGACTCGATCAGAAAACCCGTGTAATGAATCAGGATAAATTCCTGATGGAAGAATGCGATGTAATCGTTGCCACGATTGCTTTCGGAATGGGAATCGACAAGCCGGATGTTAGGTTTGTGATTCATTACGATATTCCGAAATCTCTTGAAAGTTATTATCAGGAAACCGGAAGAGCTGGAAGAGATGGAGGTGAAGGAATTTGCTTGGCATTTTACGATCCGAAAGATATCGAAAAACTAGAAAAATTCCTTGCGCAGAAACCCGTTTCTGAGCGCGAAATCGGTCTTCAACTCCTGAATGAAGTAGTTGGCTATGCGGAAACTTCCATGAGCCGGCGACAATATATTTTATACTATTTTGGGGAGCAGTTTGATCCTGTAAGTGGTGCAGGTGCGCAAATGTGCGACAATTCTGTAAATCCACCCAAGCTGAAAGATGCCACCAAAGAACTAAAGCTGGTATTGAAACTTGTAAAGGACCTTGAGGAAAAATTCAAAACCAAAGATTTGATTTCCGTGATTGTGGGAAAAGAAAATTCGGTCACCAAATCCTATAAATTAGAAACTACCAAACATTTCGGAATTGGCAGAAACCAAGCTGAAAATTTCTGGAAATCCATTATCCGGCAGGCAACCGTACAGGATTATCTTCAGAAAGATATTGAAACCTATGGCGTTCTTAAAGTAACAGAAAAAGGCCTTAAGGCTATTGAAGGAAAAGATAAAAATACATTCCTTATTGCTGAAGACCGCGAATATGATCTTGCCCAGACTAAAGCAGATTCCCAGCAGGTTCAGGTACAGCAAAACAGCGGTTTAGACGAAAATCTTTTTGTTCAGCTGAAAGAATTGCGGAAATCTGTGGCTAAAAAACATGGGATTCCGCCTTACACCGTTTTTATGGATCCAAGTTTGGAGGATATGACGGTACAGTATCCGGTTACGGTTGATGAAATCGGAAAAACTTACGGAGTTGGTGAAGGAAAAGCCAAAAAATACGGAAAAGAATTCGCGGATTTTATCAGGAAATATGTCGCGGAGAACGGTATCGAGCGAACTCAGGACATGGTTATCAAGCAGGTAGCCAATAAATCCAGCCATAAAGTATTCATCATTCAGAGTACCGATAAAAAAATTGATCTGGAGGATATTGCGAAAGCAAAAAATCTTTCGATGGAGGATTTGCTAAAGGAAATGGAACGTATTGTTTATCAGGGAACTAAACTTAATATTGATTATTACGTCGATGAAAATTTCGATGAAGATATTGTGGAAGAATTCATGGAATTCATGCGCGGATCGGACAGTGACAGTATGAAAGTGCTTCTGGCAGAATTCGGTGATGATTTAAGCGATGAGGAAGTTCGGATGCTAAGAATCAAATTCATCAGCGATGTCGCTAACTAACGGTCAAAACTGTAGACATTGGCAGCGGTTCAAAGCAAAAAATCAATTATTTTTATTCTTCCCGACCTCGACACCGGTGGCGCTGAACGGATTGTTACTACCATTGCCAATCACCTTCCAAGAAATCTTTTCTCCGTAAAAATATTATTACTGCGGAAGGAAGGTGGTTACCTCGATATTTTAAAAGACGATGTAGAAATCATCGATATAAAAACTCCGCGGATCCGTCATTCTTTAAAGCCGATTCTGCTCGAAATTAAGAAGAGAAAACCTGATATTGTCTTCTGCGGTTTCGGAGAAATTAATGCTTATCTCTCGCTTTTTATTCCGCTTTTTCCCAAAACCAAATTTATTGCAAGGGAAACCAATGTGGTTTCGCGGCATGTCAAGCGCAAAGAAATCCGATTCTTTTACCGATTTTACAGTAATTATCATCGCATTATTTGTCAGAGCGATGATATGATGCACGATCTTGTGGAAAATTTCAAAATAAGACCCAGTAAAATTATTAAAATCAATAACCCGGTCGATTTCGCTTTTATTGAAAAACAGTTGGAAATTTCGAGGAGACCCGAAGCCTTTAAGAATGATTATAAAAATGTCGTCGCTATAGGGAATTTATCGTCCAGAAAGGGTTTCGACAATTTACTGAAGGTTTTCAGTCATCTGAAAAACGACAAAATTCTTCTCCACATTCTGGGAGATGGTAGAGACAGGGTTTTGCTGCATCAGAAAAAAGAAGAATTTGGATTAGAAAACGTTATTTTCCATGGACAGCAAAAAAATCCCTATCAGTTTCTGAAATATGCTGATTTATTCATCCTTTCCTCACGTTACGAAGGTTTTCCGAATGTATTGTTGGAAGCCGGAGCCTGCGGTGTTTATGCGCTGGCGAATAACTGTCCTGGCGGAATCAACGAAATCATCCAGCCCAAGATCAACGGAGAGATTCTAGCCATCGAAAACCATGAACTGTTTGCTGAAAAAATTCTGCAGGTTTTGGATGAATCCCATTTGGAAAGTTTAATTAAGGAATCTATCCGGTCAAGGTTTTCTAAACAATTTATTCTCAGTCAGTACGAAAAAGTTTTCAACAATTTGTGATTATAATCATAAATAGATTTTAAAAATTTGTAAACTTTTTTAAATCAGAAAATATTTTTTACATTGATTATTAGTATCTTAAACTAAAATATTTGTAAACTTTTTTTTAATCAGATAATCTTCTGTAATTTTATTTCGAAAAACAAATATTATTATGGAAGGCACAAAAACACCGGTTCAACCCAAAACTTTTACTTATCAGGATGCTTACGAAAGTACGCTGAAATATTTCGAAGGCGATGATCTCGCTGCAAAAGTTTGGGTGAGCAAATACGCGCTGAAAGATTCAGACGGCAATATCTACGAACAGACGCCGGACGATATGCATCGTAGGATTGCTGCAGAAATCTCAAGAATCGAAGCCAAATATCCTAATCCGCTTCCTAAAGAAGAAGTTTTCGATCTTATAAAGAAATTCAGATATATTATTCCGCAGGGAAGCCCGATGACAGGAATCGGGAACGATTTTCAAATCGCTTCACTCTCGAACTGTTTTGTAATTGGCAGCGGAACCGACAGCGATTCATACGGAAGTATCATGAAGATTGATGAAGAACAGGTTCAGCTTATGAAAAGACGCGGTGGCGTTGGTCACGACCTTTCCCACATCCGTCCGAAAGGATCTGCAGTAAAAAATTCCGCGCTTACTTCTACCGGTTTGGTTCCGTTCATGGAAAGATATTCCAATTCGACGCGCGAAGTGGCTCAGGATGGCAGAAGAGGTGCACTTATGCTTTCAGTTTCTATTAATCATCCCGACTCCGAAGACTTCGTGAATGCAAAACTGGAGCAAGGGAAGATTACCGGAGCAAATATTTCGGTCCGTATTGATGATGAGTTTATGAAAGCGGTGGTGGGAAAGGAAGATTATGTTCAGAAATATCCTATTCACAGCACAATTCCTAAATTCAGAAAAGAAGTAAAAGCAACTGATCTTTGGGATAAAATCATTCACAACGCATGGAAATCTGCCGAACCCGGTGTGCTTTTCTGGGATACTATTATTAAAGAATCTTTGCCCGATTGCTACGCAGATTTAGGTTACGAAACGGTTTCCACCAATCCGTGCGGCGAAATTCCGTTATGTCCTTATGATTCCTGCAGGCTTTTAGCGGTAAATCTCTTCTCCTACGTTGAAAATCCTTTTACAAAAAAAGCAAAATTTAATTTTGAACTTTTTAAAAAGCACGTCGGCTATGCCCAGAGAATGATGGATGATATTATCGATCTGGAAATGGAAAAAATCGACGCGATCCTTATTAAAATCGATTCGGATCCGGAAGGAAATGAAATTAAAGCAACGGAAAAAAATCTGTGGACAAAAATCCGCCAGAAAACCATCGAAGGCAGAAGAACCGGTGTCGGAATTACGGCGGAAGGCGATATGTTAGCGGCTTTAAATATCCAGTACGGCAGTAAAGAAGGAAATGAATTTTCTACTTTGGTTCATAAAACATTAGCGCTTGCAGCATACCGTTCTTCTGTAGATATGGCGAAAGAAAGAGGAGCTTTTGGAATTTATGATGCGAAAAGAGAAGAAAAAAATCCGTTTATTTTAAGATTGAAGGAGGCCGATGCCAAATTGTATGAAGATCTAAAAAAATACGGACGAAGAAATATTGCATTGCTGACGATTGCGCCTACCGGAAGCACTTCGCTAATGTCCCAAACCACTTCAGGTATTGAGCCGGTGTTTCTTCCTGTTTACAAGCGAAGAAGAAAAGTTAATCCCAATGATAAAGATGTGCGCGTAGATTTTGTTGATGAAGTAGGGGATTCATGGGAAGAATATATCGTTTTTCATCACCGTTTTAAAGAATGGATGGACGTAAACGGAATCGATACTGATAAAAATTATACCCAGGAGGAAATCAATAAAATCATTGAAATTTCTCCATATTACAAAGCAACTTCCAATGATGTGGACTGGCTTAGCAAGGTTGAAATGCAGGGCGCGATCCAGAAATGGGTAGATCATTCGATTTCAGTGACGATTAATATTCCGAATGATGCCACAGAAGAACTGGTGAATCAACTGTACATCAAAGCTTGGGAAGTAGGCTGTAAAGGCGTTACCGTTTACCGTGACGGTTCACGGTCCGGAGTTTTGATTTCGAATGACGAGAAAAAGGAAGAAAAAACTGAAGTTCTTCAACCTGCATTTCCGACAAAAAGGCCACAAGTTTTAGAAGCTGAAATCGTCCGTTTCCAGAACAATAAAGACAAATGGATTGCTTTTGTCGGTTTAATTGACAAAAAGCCTTACGAAATATTCACCGGTTTGGCTGATGATGAAGAAGGAATTGCGCTTCCGCGTTGGGTGAACGAAGGTCTTATTATTAAAAACCGCGATGAGGACGGCAAATCACGCTACGATTTCCAGTTTACCAATCTTCGTGGCTACAAAACTACGATTGAAGGACTTTCACACAAGTTTAATCCTGAATTCTGGAATTACGCTAAATTGATTTCCGGGACTTTAAGACATGGTATGCCGATTGAAAATGTAGTGGAGTTGATCAACAGACTAGAACTCGATTCTGAATCCATCAACAACTGGAAAGCCGGTGTTGCAAGAGCTTTGAAACGTTATATTCCGGATGGAACGGATGCCGGCGGAAAATGTTCCAATTGCGGTTCCGATCAGGTGGTGTATCAGGAAGGATGTTTGATTTGTAAGAATTGCGGAAGTTCGAAATGTGGGTAAAAGAAGTTTAATCTGAAAAAAAAGACGCGATTTTTGCGTCTTTTTTAGTGTCAGTTATTTTGAACTATAACATTATTGAGTATGTTTTTTAATTAAAATCGGGCTTTCATAGCCCTGATTGCAGCGGCATCCTTTTGCAGAACGAAGTGGCGCAAAAGAAAAAGCGGAAAGCAGGTTCCCGGCTCCTGAAAAGTGCAGGAAAATCTATCGAAAACGACACGGGTAAAACGGGAAAATATTTTGTAAATTTGTGCAGCTTTAATTTTTAATAAATCAAACAAAAATAAAAATGAGTCAATTCGATGTTACCGTTATCGGTTCCGGTCCTGGAGGATATGTTGCTGCAATCCGTTGCGCACAGTTGGGTTTAAAAACAGCTATTATAGAAAAATATCCTACAATGGGCGGTACCTGTCTGAATGTTGGATGTATCCCTTCTAAAGCACTTTTGGACAGTTCAGAACATTTCGAAAACGCAAAACACAATTTCGCCAATCACGGAATTATCATCGACGAGCCAAAAGCAGATCTGGTACGAATGATTGCGAGAAAAAATGAAGTGGTAGATCAAACGACGAAAGGAATTACCTTTTTGATGGACAAAAACAAAATCACTGTTTTCGAAGGTGTTGGAAGTTTCGAATCTGCGACTCAGATTAAAGTAACGAAAAACGACGGTTCTACAGAAACCATCGATTCAAAATACACCATTATTGCGACAGGTTCCAAACCAAGTTCGCTTCCTTTTATTACGCTGGATAAAGAAAGAGTAATTACTTCTACCGAAGCTTTAAACCTTAAAGAAATCCCGAAACATTTAGTGGTAATCGGCGGCGGTGTGATTGGTCTTGAGTTGGGATCAGTATACAAAAGATTAGGTTCTGAAGTAACGGTGGTTGAATTTATGGATAAAATCATCCCAACCATGGATGGTGCTTTATCGAAAGAACTCAATAAAGTTTTAAGAAAACAGGGAATGAAATTCATGCTTTCTACGGCGGTTCAGGCGGTTGAAAGAAACGGCGATACCGTAAAAGTTACCGCGAAAGACAAAAAAGGCGAAGAAGTAGTGGTAGAAGGCGATTATGTTTTGGTTTCTGTAGGTAGAAAACCTTACACTGACGGACTTTCCCTTGAAAAAGCCGGTGTTGATCTGGACGAAAGAGGAAGAGTGAAAACCAATGAGCATTTACAGACTAACGTTTCAAATATTTATGCAATCGGTGATGTAGTTGCCGGAGCGATGTTGGCACACAAAGCATCTGAAGAGGGCGTTTTGGTGGCCGAACAGCTTGCCGGACAAAAACCGCACATCAATTACAATTTAATTCCTGGAGTAGTTTATACCTGGCCGGAAGTTGCTGCAGTTGGAAAAACTGAAGAACAGCTGAAAGCAGAAGGCGTTGCCATTAAAGTGGGTAATTTCCCGATGAGAGCTTTGGGAAGAAGCCGTGCTTCCGGTGATTTGGATGGTTTCATCAAAATCATTGCTGACGAAAAAACCGATGAGGTTTTAGGCGTTCACATGATTGGAGCAAGAGCTGCCGATATGATTGCCGCTGCTGTAATCGCAATGGAATACCGCGCAAGTGCTGAAGATATTGCAAGAATGTCTCACGCGCACCCAACTTTTGCAGAAGCAATTAAAGAAGCTGCATTAGACGCGACCGGAAAGATTGCGATTCACATGTAAGACTTTAATTAGTTAAGATATTTTAAAGAGAAGCTTCGGCTTCTCTTTTTTTGATTAAATTATTTAATTTTACTGAAATTAAGAGCATGAACGGTACAGAAAAGCAAATCAAGGACGGCGATTTCTGCAGGGTAACCAGCGGAACGCATAAAGGAAAATCAGGCACAGTTCAGGATATCAATCTGAGTAAAACCGGCCATATAACGATTACAGTTTTGCAGGAAAACGGTGTCCGGTTCAAAACTTTGGGTAAAAATGTAGAGGTTACTGAGAAATAAATCAGTCTTTTTTCTCGTACTGGAAATTGGGCTTGATGTTTTTATTGAGATAAGTCCCTTTCGAAAAAGCCGCGCGGAAATCATCGAAAACTTCCTGCGGCACGTCAAGATAGTCATACACAGCTCCGGACACATAAACAATAGTCAGGATCTGGAGTTCCGGCTTATAAAAATATTTTCTGATGACTGATGAAGGCATAATTCCATTTCAGCAATATCCGTTCCTTTAGTTTTCATACCTTTGCAGTCAATTATATATATCAGGCTAACCTATGGATCTCGGCAAAACTCAATTATTAAAAATCGCAGAAAAAAATTATTCCGGATTATTTCTGGAAGATGAAAACGGAGAAAGAGCATTTCTTCCTAAAGTTTTTGCTTCAGAAGACGCCGAAATCGGGACGGAAATGGAAGTTTTTGTGTATCAGGACGACGACAGACTGAAAGCAACAACAGAAAAACCCAACGCCGAAGTAGGCGAATTTGCAGTGATGAATTGTGTGCAGAGCCTTCCCAGCGGTGCTTTTATGGATTGGGGAATTATCAAAGATTTATTCATTCCGTACAAACAGCAGAAACAGAAAATTGTAGAAGGAAAAAGATATTTGGTTCACGTTTATATTGATGAATTTTTAAACCTGATTACCGGAACTACCAGATTCAAAAGAAATCCTGCTTATGAAGATCTGCCTTTCCGCAAAGGCGATAAAGTGAATCTGATTTTAATGGGTGAAGGCGAACTGGGCTGGAATGTGATTGTGAATAAAAAGTATATCGGATTGATTTATGCTTCTGATGTTTATAAAAAACTGTTTCCTCTTTCTGAAGAAATTGGTTACATAAAATCCATCCGTGAGGACGGAAAAATCGATGTTTCCCTTCAGCCTGAAGGTTACGAAAACAACGATGAGTTTCAGCAGATTATTCTTGATAAACTTAATCAGAATTACGGTTTGCTTTATCTTTCCGACAAATCTGAACCGGAAGAAATCAAGGAAGAACTTCAGATGAGTAAAAAGAATTTTAAGAAAGCCATCGGCGGATTATACCGGGATAAAAAAATTGAAATTTTAGAAGATAAAATAAGACTGGTTGAAGATCTTAATTAAAATCACTTCAATTAATCAAAAATAAAAAGAGCAGTAAAAACTGCTCTTTTTTTTGTCGGGATGACTGGATTCGAACCAGCGACCCCTTGCACCCCATGCAAGTACGCTACCGGGCTGCGCTACATCCCGAACGCAGAGGCAAAAATAAGGATTAGCAAATGATTTTCAAAATGAATTTTACCTCTAATTCCTGTTTTTTATCAATAGCCAACCGTTTAGGATACGGGCGTCAGAAACTTTAATAATATACCAATAGCTTCCGGTGGGAAGGGCACGGGAATCAAATTTTCCGTCCCATTCAAAAGTTCCGGCGGTTATTTTTGACAGAACCAGTTTTCCGTTTCTGTCGTACACTTTTATGTCAGAATTCGGGTAATTCTCCATCCCGTCTATTTTCCACATATCATTGATGCCATCAGCATTAGGCGTGAAACTGTTCGGAACGTTAAAAATCGTGAAGTTCATCTGTCCGATCACGCATTCTCCCGAAGTTTTTACATAAACAGTATGATTTCCGTTCGACAGATAGGTAAATGTATTTGAACTTTGCCAAACGACATTATCCAAAGAATACAGAAAATCTCCGGAATTCGACATGATTACCGTCGCGGTACTGTTTACAATTTGAACTCCCGTGATAGTTCCGAGTGAGGATTGGGTCACGGTTACCGATGCAGAGTTTTCGCAGCCGAAACTGTTTTTCACCTTTAAGTTATACGTTCCGGCTGTCGTAACATTTAAAATTTGATTGGTTGAAACTGGTGCTCCAGAACCATCTTTGTTCCATTCGTAACTTGAAAAACCACTGCCCGCATCCAAATCTACCGACTGTCCGGCGCAAAATTCGGCGCTTGCAGGAAGATTCAGTGCGGGTTTTGGATGTAAGGTTAAATTCAGTTTTACGTAGACAAAACAGCCAAGCGCATTCGAAATTTTCACATGAAATGCATTGAGACCGATATTCAGTTTTTGATTGGCCGGATTAGCAATTAATTGGTTGGCTGAATCGTAGAATTCAAAAATTAAACCTGCAGTATTGGCAATCAAATTGGTTATGTAATTATTAAGATCTACGGTTTTTGTATTGGCTGTCATATCATTACAGAAAGCCGTTGCATAATCATTTGCCGGAATTCCGCCATTCGCAACGGAAACTTTTACCGCCAATTTCTGTGTACTTTCACAACCACCAACTGTTTGCGTTGCATAGTAAGTTTTACTGTCGGAAAGTGGAGTAGAGGACGTCAACATCGCACCTGCTGAATCATACCAAATTATATTCTGACCTGTTACGGTCAAATGAGAAATCGTAGGGTTCTGGGCGGAACAGAAATCCTGCTGAGTGCTTCCTGTAGGTGCCATGGGATCATTGAGCGTTACCTTAACTTCTGTTTTGGCACTTTCGCAGCCATTCAGCGTTTGGCTTGCATAATATTTTGTACCGTCAGTTAAAACGGTGTTGGAACTTAAGGGATTTCCGGCGGCATTATACCATTTTATGGAAGTTCCCGTAATCTGAAGATCGGAAATTTTAGGTGAAATGATCTTGCAGAAATTTTGTGCTGCATTTGCAATCGGCAAAGGCTCACTGGTGATCGTTACATTCTGGTTTTGAGTGGAGATATTTCCGTTACCATCATCATATTTCCAGGTAATCACATAATTTCCGGGCAGAGAATACTGTAGCGGATTTGCTGTCGTAGCGACAATATTACCCATACAAACATCAGTTGCAGTTGGAATCACTTTAATTATTGTTTTACAGTTTCCGGTAATTAAAGGAAGATTGGCAACAGTAGGAACTGGAGCTGTTTTGTCTTCAACTTTTACCTCTATCGTGAAAGTTCCGTCGCAACCACCTGTGCCTGAAATATTGCAAGAATATATTCCAGAATTTAAAATAGTAGCATTGGGGATCGTCGGATTTTGTTGGGTGGAAGAAAATCCATTTGGTCCTGTCCAAGAATAAGTGGTGCCGCCTGAAGCTTTTAAATTAATTGGAGAATTAACACAAACAGGTGAATTAGAGGAATAATTGATTGCGTTTTTACAATCATAAAATTTCATCACTTCGAAGTTCGTGAAAGTATAGACAAAATTATTTTTCGAGTGAATCGCTAGAACTGGCCGTTTTAGATATGATCCCCAGACCAAATTTCCGGTTGGGTTAAACTTTGAAAAAAAACCTTGGTTATAGAAATCAAAATTCGGTATATAACCATCTGGAGTCGTAATGTTATTTTTACTTGCAGTCCAACCACCAACAAAAATGTTATTATGTTCATCAATGTCTAAGCAAAATAAATTGTCATCTCCTGTCGTTTGCGGATTGGCATCACCATAATAGGTTCCCCATATTTGTTTGCCATCGGGTGCAAATTTTGCGATATACATATCATTATAGTCATTACTATTGTTTTGCTTGTGAGTACCGGGCGTTGCAATTTTTTCTAAAGCATCTGTCCTTCCTGCGATTATAATATTACCGTCTTCATCACATTTTATTTCTTCAACTTTCGTATTCCCGTAATCATTATTATAAAAAATCCCATCTCTGTTTCGACCACCGAAATAAGTTCCCCATTGATAATTGAAATTCCTGTCGATTTTAGCCAAAAAAACATTTTCCGCTCCAATTATGGCTGTTTGATGTGTATTGGTATTCCCACCAACATTTCCGGCAAAACTTTTACCACTGGAAGTGGAAAGATAAATATTGTCGTTTTTATCGATGGCTGTGTAGCATTCCCAATTATAAGAAACGGGAAATAGGTAAGCATTAACATACTGGCCGTTGCTAGTAAATTTTGCAACAAACTGACCTTCATTTTTTCCATTGATCACATTTTGGATAGTGTTTAAGATAAGGTTAGGGGTTCCGCTGAGTCCGGAAAGTATCAAATTATCCTGAGAGTCAATTTCTATGCTGTTAAATATTTCGTACTGGGTACCACCATAATAAGTACCCCATAATTTCTGCCCCGCATTATTAAATTTCATTATAAACCCATCATTTTGCCGATACATAGTACTACTGGTCATAGAATGTTCCTGGTAAGAGCCGGGTGTAGTTATAGTGTTATTCCCAGAAGCATCATCTCTGGCTCCTCCAACAATTATTAAATTGTTTTCGGAATCCAGTTCAAAATCTCTTATTCTATTAGAATTGTCTTGAGAGTGATGGTGATTTCCTAAGTACAGTCCCCATCGCTTAACTCCGTTTTCATCGAAACTTGCGACATAACCATAATCTTGTGAGCCGGTAGCACCTTGGATATGTGTTCCAGTGGTAACATCGAATTTTGCCAATCTTTGATCAAGCGTATAGATTTTATTGTTTTTGTCTGTTAAAACTTTTAAATAGCCCCATGAAATGTGAGTTCCATTATAGTTATCGGTACTCCAAATTCTTGTCGGAACCGGATCAATCACCATCACTTTATCAGAAATGTTTTTCTCCGATTTGAAACCAAAGATACCGTTTCCTAGATCCGTAAACTCAACACCAATCGTATTTCTTGAGTTTCCATTTTCCTCCCAGGAGTGTGGAATATTTTCCTGCATTTCCCCAAAACGCAGATTCATAGAGAGCTTTCCATTTTTCAGTTTCGTTTTAGCGCCTTTAAATTTTAATCGGATATTCGATATTTTTCCACCTGGATTAACGATGAAATTATATTCAACAGGTTTTAAAGTGTCATCCGGTTTGAAGAAAACCAGGTCAATATTTGCGTATAAATTTTTATAGGTGATTTTTTGGTAGCGGTAAACTTTTTCAATTCCTTCCGGTCTGTTAGGTCTATTGTAATAATTTTCGTAATCTGCAGATTTACCTTCAGCAATAATTACCGGATTTTTATTGGCACCTACAAAATCAATATCAACTCTGTGATACTCATATTTATAATTGTATTTTTTTTCTTTTATACCATCATTAAAAGGATCTTGTTTGACCTCATTAGATATCTTTTTTAAAGTTTTTTCTACTTCATATACATCATAAGAAAATCCTTGATTTTTAATTTGAACATTGAGTCCGTTTGATGTAAAAAGATATTTGATGTCTGGATATTCGTTGCCATCCTGATCAATGATCTGTCCTTTATTCTCGTAGAAAAAAGCATTGGAACTCGGTTGAATATTTTGACTGAAAAGTAAAGCGGAAAGCGATAAGAAAAAGACGAGAAGTAGAGGTTTTTTCATTAAAAAAATTATGCTCAAATATAACTTATTCCTTCCGCACCAACAAAATCCAGTCTTCCTCCAGTAATTTGTAACCGATGTCGTACACAAAACGGTACTCGGCTCCATTTTTATAGATTTTCAGGCTGGTGAAATATTCAAAATCGAAACCTTCTGCAGTGAGTTTGTTGCGGGTTGTTTTTGCCTTACCTTCAGTGAATTTCTGTTCGCTAAGGATGCGGTGGTTTTTGCGCAGTTTGTTATTGATATTGCGCATCAGATTAGTGGAATCCTTATTGTGTTTATTATTATAGGCGTTCCGGCAACCGTCGTTACAGAATTTCTTATCGCTTCTGCCGATAATTTTATCACCGCATTCAAGACAGTTTTCCATGTTTTTAGTTTTTAATTTTTTTAGCGAAAGCAATGATATGTCCGTCAGGATCTGCAAAATAGAAAGCCATGTCGCCCCAGTTTCGCTCCTGTAAACCACTTATCACTGCAATTTGGTTTTCATGAATATTCTTAAGTGCCGCTTCAATATCATCTACGTAAAGATAAAGTTCACATCTCGGTATTCCCGTGCCGCTAGCCGGTGGCACTGTTTTATCTCCAAGTATTTTTACAATACTCTGGTTTGGCATCAGTCCTAAAACAAAGTCGCTGCTCAGTTCAAACTCCGTCATGCCAGGCACGTTCAGTTGTTTAGGCTGTTGCAGAATTTTGGTGTAAAAGTCTGTACTTATTTCCTGATTCTCTACATATAAGATCGTATGAATTTTCTGAATGCTTATCATGATATCTGTGAGATTAGAGTGATATTGTACTCAAATATAAGTAAATATCCGTTTGCTACCGGATAATTATATGTGTTTTTTGACATTTTAATTTGCATATAAAAAAATAGTTTATACATTTGTCCCTACAAAACAAACAGAATGTTCAATCAGTTACATCATCATCATTTTCATACTTGCACTCTCGCGAGCTGATTATGATATGCTGTAAATTCAACAAATATTTAATCCCGCCTGAGTAAATCAAGGCGGGATTTTTCTTTTACTAAAATCAATTTCCAGACTCCGGTTTACTCACGCATTTAGAAATAAAATTATGAGTAAACTTAAAATTGCCATCCAGAAAAGTGGCAGGCTCAGTGAAAAATCTGTCGCACTCTTAGAAGAATGCGGCCTGAAATTTCCCAACGGAGGTGGAAAACTCATCACAGAATGCACTAATTTTCCTGTGGAAATACTTTTTCTAAGAGATGATGATATTCCGCAGTATGTGGAACAGAATGTCGCCCACATCGGAATAATTGGTGAAAACGTTTTCCTCGAAAGTCAGAAAGAAATCCGCATCGTCGAAAAGCTGAATTTCTCAGGCTGCAGATTAAGTTTAGCCGTTCCTAAAGAAATAGAGTATGAAGGACTGGATTTCTTCAACAACAAGAAAATAGCAACCTCCTATCCGAATATTCTTGGGAAATACTTCAAAGAAAATAACATCAGTGCAACGGTAGAAATCATTTCCGGCAGTGTGGAAATAGCGCCCGGAATTGGTTTGGCAGACGGAATCTGTGATATTGTGAGCAGCGGTTCAACCTTGCTTTCCAACGGATTAAAGGAAGTGGAAACGGTGATTGAAAGTCAGGCTGTAATGGTTTCCAGTCCAAATCTTGAAGCTGAAGTTCAGGAGATTTTAAACAAACTGCTTTTCCGCATCCGATCTGTTCAAAATGCCAAAGAAAACAAATACATCTTGTTGAATTCCCCGAATAACCAACTCGAAAAAATCATCGCAATTCTTCCTGGAATGAACAGTCCTACCATCCTTCCGCTTGCAAAAGAAGGGTGGAGCAGTCTGCATTCTGTTATCGGCGAAGATAAATTCTGGGACGTAATCGACGAGCTTAAGCAAGCTGGTGCTGAAGGAATTCTGGTGGTTCCAATTGAAAAAATGATTCTTTAAATACAAATAAAATGAAAATACTAATTAATCCGCCTGCTTCAGATTGGGCCAAAATTTGCGAAAGACCGGTTTTTCCTGCGGAAGATCTGGAAGATAAAGTGAAAGATATTCTCGGGAAGGTTCAGCAGAGAGGAGACATGGCGCTGAAAGAACTCACTTCACTTTTTGACGGTGCTAATATTGAAGATCTGAAAGTAAGCCAAGATGAAATAGAAAAGGCAAAACTAGAGGTTTCCGAAGAATTAAAGGACGCAATTTCTATCGCTGCAAATAATATCCGAAACTTTCACGAAGCCCAACAGGAGAAAGTAACTTTTGTTGAAACAATGCCGGGAATTAAATGCTGGAGAAAAAGTGTCCCCATTGAAAAAGTCGGGCTTTATATTCCTGGAGGTTCTGCGCCTTTGTTTTCAACGATTTTAATGTTGGGAGTTCCTGCCGGAATCGCCGGGTGTAAAACCCTCGTTTTATGTACACCGCCCGACAAATACGGAAAAATCAATCCCGCGGTTTTGTACACGGCGAATTTTCTGGGTATTACCGAAATCTTTAAAGTTGGTGGCGCTCAGGCGATCGCAGCTTTGGCTTACGGTACGGAAACGGTCCCGAAAGTGGATAAAATCTTCGGACCCGGAAACCAGTTTGTGACCAAAGCAAAGGAGCTGGTTCAGAAAAACGGCATCGCTATTGATCTTCCGGCGGGACCAAGCGAAGTTCTTGTGATTGCAGATAACAGTGCTGATGCTGATTTTGTCGCTTCGGATTTGCTTTCCCAGGCCGAGCACGGTCCTGACAGTCAGGTCGTTTTGCTTTCGGATTCATCAGCATTTATTGAGAAAGTTAAAGTAGCTTTAAACGGCCAATTGAGTGCTTTACCGAGGGCAGGAATTGCTGAACAGGCACTTCAAAACAGCTGTTCCGTGGTGTTAAATTCCATCAATGAATGTATTGAATTCAGCAACAAGTATGCTCCGGAACATTTAATTCTGGCCTTTGAAAATGCGGAAGAATTTGCTGATCAGATTCAGAATGCAGGTTCGGTATTTCTGGGCAATTATTCCTGCGAAAGTGCCGGTGATTACGCGAGCGGAACTAATCACACGCTGCCCACTAATGGTTATGCCCGAAGTTACAGCGGTGTTTCATTGGACAGTTTTGTAAAAAAAATTACTTTCCAGAATATCAGTAAATTAGGATTGCAAAATATTGGCAGAACGGTGGAGGTGATGGCGGAAGCCGAGCAGCTTCTGGCACACAGAAACGCAGTTTCCATTAGACTCAAAAAAATACAGAATGAAAAGTAAAATTAAGGAACTTGTAAGAAAAAACATTCAGGCTTTGGCGTCGTATTCCAGCGCAAGAGACGAATATTCCGGGAAAGAAGGAATCTTTCTGGATGCGAACGAAAACCCTTTCGGGATCTACAACCGTTATCCGGATCCGTATCAGCCGGCTTTAAAAAACAAGCTTTCTGAACTCAAAAACATTTCGCCAGACAATATTTTTGTCGGAAACGGCAGTGATGAAGCCATCGATCTGGCATTCCGGATTTTCTGCGAACCGGGTTATGATAAAGCGCTGACATTTGTTCCCACTTACGGAATGTATGAAGTTTCGGCCAATATCAACGATGTGGTACTCATTAAACTTCCATTGAATAAGGATTTTCAAATTGATAGAACTACTTTGCAGCCGTACTTTTCGGATGAAAAGCTGAAACTTATTTTCCTCTGTTCACCTAATAACCCCACCGGAAATTTATTGAGTGTTGCTGATATCGAATTTATTCTCAATAATTATAATGGAATTGTAATCATTGACGAAGCGTATATCGATTTCTGTGATCAGCCTTCATTTATTCAGAAGATCGAAAAGTATCCGAATTTAATCGTCATTCAGACCTTAAGCAAAGCCTGGGGATTGGCCGGGATCCGTCTCGGAATCGGTTATATGAGCGAAGAAATTCTTTCCTATTTTAACCGCGTGAAACCTCCGTATAACATCAGTTTAATCAATCAGCAGACTGCGCTCGATATTTTAGAAGACGAAGTTCAATTTCAAAAGAAAGTGGAAAATATTTTAACCGAAAAATCGAAGCTGATTCAAAATCTTTCCGGCTTAAGTGCAGTCAGGAAAATATATCCTTCCGACGCAAATTTCATCTTGGCGGAAGTTGAAAATGCCGATGAACTCTATGAAAAACTCATTGATAGAAAAATCATCATCAGAAACCGGAATTCCGTTATCAGAAATTGTGTGCGGATTTCTGTAGGAACTTCTGAGGAAAACAATGAATTATTAAATGCTCTAAAAGAATTCAGCAATGACTAAAAAAGTTTTATTTATAGACCGCGACGGAACGATAATCTGCGAACCTGAAGATTTCCAGATCGACAGTTTCGAAAAGCTGGAATTTCTGCCAAATGTCATCAGCAGTCTTTCAAGAATCGCCAGAGAACTGAATTATGAACTCGTTATGGTAAGCAATCAGGACGGTTTGGGAACAGATTCTTTTCCCGAAAAAACGTTCTGGCCTGTGCAGAATTTCATCATAAACACTTTAAAAAATGAAGGGGTGGAGTTCGCTGAAATATTCATTGATCCGTCTTTTGAACATGAAAACAAGCCCACAAGAAAACCGGGAATAGGCATGCTTCAGAAATACATTTACGGAAATTATGACCTTGGAAATTCGTTTGTAATCGGAGACCGACAGACCGACATCAAACTCGCGGAAAATTTGGGTTCTAAATCAATTTTCATTAACAAAGCGGAAAACGGGGAAGCGACGTTGGTAACCAACGACTGGCTTGAAATTTACAAATACCTAAAAGCCGTTCCAAGAATCGGAAAGGTAAAAAGAGATACGTTGGAAACTTCTATTAGTATTGAAGTAAACTTGGATGGAAGCGGTGTTTCAGAAATTAATACCGGTTTGCCATTTTTCGATCATATGCTGCAGCAGATTTCAAAACACGGAAATCTGGATCTGAATATTCAGGTAAAAGGCGATCTTGAAATTGATGAGCACCACACGGTTGAAGATACGGCAATCGCTTTGGGCGACGCTTTTTTTCAAGCACTCGGAAACAAGAAAGGTATTTCCAGATATGGTTTTTTACTCCCGATGGATGACTGTCTGGCTCAGGTGGCGGTGGATTTTGGCGGAAGACCGTGGCTGGTCTGGGAAGCCGAATTCAAGAGAGAAAAGATTGGTGACGTTCCCACAGAACTGTTTTTTCATTTCTTTAAATCATTCAGCGACCAGGCGAGATGCAACCTGAACATCAAAGCAGAAGGCGACAATGAGCACCATAAAATTGAATCGATATTCAAAGCTTTTGCAAAAGCCGTAAAAATGGCGGTAAGTCAAACTGAAAACTATAACATCCCAAGCACCAAAGGAATTTTATGATCGCAATATTAAAATACAATGCGGGTAACGCACTTTCCGTAGAAAATGCAGTGAAGCGTCTTGGTTTTGAAACGGTGATTACGGATGATATTTCTGTGCTGAAATCGGCTGGAAAAGTGATCCTTCCGGGAGTTGGCGAAGCCGGTTCTGCGATGCAATATCTCAAGGAAAAGGGTTTGGATGAGGTCATAAAATCCCTCACACAGCCGGTTCTTGGAATCTGCCTTGGTATGCAGCTGCTTTGTGAATCATCGGAGGAGGGCAATGCCGAAACTTTAGGAGTTTTTAAAACCAAAGTGAAGAAATTTCCGCCCAAAGACCTCGTACCGCACACGGGATGGAATAATTTTACTTCAGTGAAAGGAAAATTATTTGAAAATGTTGAGCCTGACGAAAACTGCTATTTCGTTCACAGCTATTACGCAGAACTCAGTGAAGAAACTGTAGCGGTTACTGATTACATTTTACCATTCAGTGCAGCATTAGAGAAAGACAATTTCTATGCGACCCAGTTTCACCCCGAAAAATCTGCGGCCACCGGAATGCAGATTTTAAAAAACTTTTTAAGCTTATGAGAATTATTCCTGCCATCGACATTATCGGTGGAAAATGTGTGAGACTGACGAAAGGCGATTATGCTACGCAGAAAATTTACAGTGAGAATCCGTTGGATATGGCGAAAATGTTTGAAGATGTGGGTGTTAAATATCTGCACGTTGTCGACCTTGATGGAGCCAAAGCCAAACAGATCGTCAACAATAAAACCCTGGATCTTCTTGCCTCGCAAACCGGTTTACAAATCGACTTCGGTGGAGGCATTAAAACTGAAACCGACATTAAAACAGCATTTGAATGTGGAGCAAAACAGATTACTGTAGGAAGTATTGCGGCACAGAATTCGACTCTGATGCTGGAATGGCTAATGAAATACGGAGCGGAGAAAATTATCCTTGGCGCCGACTGTAAAAACAGGATGATCGCGACCAATGGCTGGCTGGAAAGCAGTAATCTCGATGTGGTGGATTTCGTCAAAGAATTTAATAATAATGGAGTAAAATATAGCATCGTTACCGATATCGATAAAGACGGAATGCTTTCGGGACCGGCTTTTGAACTATATAAAGAAATACTGAAAGAGACCAAGATTAAACTTATTGCGAGCGGAGGAATTACTACGATAGAAGATGTTCAGAAATTAAAAATTATGGGCTGTGAAGGCGCAGTTATCGGTAAAGCGATTTATGAAGGCACTATCAATCTTAAAGAATTAACAGAATTATGCTGAAGAAAAGAATTATTCCGTGCTTGGACATTAAAAACGGCAGGACTGTAAAAGGAATCAATTTTCTGGACATCAGAGATGCCGGCGATCCTGTGGAACTCGCCAAAAGGTACGTGGATGAAGGTGCCGACGAACTGGTATTTCTAGATATTACTGCAACACTTGAAAACAGAAAAACACTTAAGGAACTCGTAACCAAAATTGCTTCCGAAATTAATATTCCGTTTACGGTTGGCGGCGGGATCAATACACTGGAAGACGCGAAAGAGATTATCGATTCCGGGGCGGATAAAATAAGTCTCAATTCTGCGGCAATTCTTCGGCCGGAGCTGATTTCTGAGATCGCTCTTGAATATGGAAACCAGTGTGTTGTGCTGGCGATTGATACCAAATTCATCAAAAATGAATGGATCGTTTTCCGCAGCGGCGGAACCATTATTACTGATTTAAAAGCCACGGAATGGGCACAAAAAGGCGCCGAACTTGGAGCGGGAGAAATCCTTCTGACTTCCATGAATAACGACGGAACAAAAAACGGTTTCGCCCTCGATATCAGTAAATCGGTTTCTGAAGCCGTTACCATTCCGGTGATTGCGTCAGGAGGCGCGGGAACAATGGAGCATTTTGCTGAGGTTTTTAACCAGACAAAAGCAACCGGCGCTTTGGCTGCAAGTGTTTTTCATTTCGGGCAAATCCCAATTCCTGACCTTAAGCAATATTTAAAAACCCAAAATATCTCCGTGCGACTATGAAACCTGATTTTAATAAAACCAACGGCCTTATTCCCGTAATCATTCAGGATGAGGTAAGTCTGCAGGTACTGATGCTGGGTTATATGAATGAAGAAGCCTTTAATAAAACCATCAACGACCAAAAAGTAACCTTTTTCAGCCGGAGCAAAAACCGGCTTTGGACGAAAGGTGAAACCTCTGGGAATTTTCTTTGGGTAAAAGACATCAGACTTGATTGTGATGAGGACACTTTACTTATTCTCGCAAAAGCCGACGGACCAACCTGCCACAAAGGAACGGTTTCCTGTTTCAATACTGAAGCGAAAAAAGGTTTTCTCTACCGTTTGGAGCAGACCATTCAGGAAAGAATTGACGGTAATGTTGAAGATTCTTACACCAATCAACTTTACCGGAGAGGCATTAATAAAGTGGCCCAAAAAGTAGGCGAGGAAGCGGTAGAACTGGTGATCGAGGCGAAAGATAATAACGCCGAACTCTTTAAAAATGAAGCTGCCGACCTGATGTATCACTTTTTAATTCTCCTTAAGGCGAAAGGGTTTACTCTGGAAGAAATTGAAGAGGTTTTGAAGGCGCGGGAGCGGTAACAAGTGTCTTTATAAATACTTTTCGCAAGAATAATTTGAATTTGTCGTGACCTTTACTCGTGTTTTTTAGGCTTATGGACGGTATGGTTTCAGGAATTCGTAAGTGAGGTCATTTAAATACTTTTCAATAAATTCCTCTTCTTCCTGCACATCAATCGCGAGGAGGGTTGCGGCAGCATGGTCATTTAAATTTATTGCCAAGTGTGCAGCGGCACCGTAGGCAGCGATTTTGTAATGGGCCAGTTTTCTGGAAGTAAGGATGAGGGCGATCTCCCAGTTTACATTATCATCTGAAAATATGGTGAAATGTTCATTGGCCTCATTCAGCAACGCAATAATAGCGGCACATTCCTTCGATTTAAGCGATTCATTCTGCATCTGAAAAATTTTTTCGAGCCTTTCTTTGTGTCTCAGATGGATCATGAAATGATTCTGCAAAATGGATTCCAGCTTTTGTGATTCTATTTTCTGCTTTATTTTACCAAATTCACTCGAAATAATGGTTTCGCAGAAATATAATTCTCTGAGCGTTTCAGAAAAGAATAAGCGCAATGTTTTCCTGGAGTTTGAAGGAGGACGGTTAAGGTTATTGCCGTCATTTTGAAGTGGATTTTCCATAATCGCAGGATTTTTACCGTTGAAAAACGAAGAGTACCAGAAAATATTGCTAATTTCTTTTTATGTAAAACATAGCAGCTAATTGTATGCCGATAAGTTGCTGACAGAGAAAAAATTGTTTACAGCAGGCAGGCGTCGTTTCATCAGTTGTAGGTGTGGTGGAGACTGCAGTTGTTAAGCTTTTTCTGTTACCAGATACAGCGGATCCTCCAGAATATTGACATCAATAATGGCTTCGGCATTCTTAAGAAGGGTTCGGCAATCCGGACTTAAATGCTGGAGTCTTACCGT
This sequence comes from Kaistella faecalis, assembly GCF_019195395.1. NCBI lineage: Bacteria > Pseudomonadati > Bacteroidota > Flavobacteriia > Flavobacteriales > Weeksellaceae > Kaistella > Kaistella faecalis. Next base: position 445,073 of record NZ_CP078067.1, on the reverse strand, counting down.
TTTTCCGGCTTTGTGATAACGGCTCGTAATGGAGTTCAACGCCTCGATAGCTGACATATCTACTACACGGCTTTCCGCAAAGTCAATAATGATTTGCTGGGGATCATTTTTCACATCAAACTTTTCTGCAAAAGCCGTTACCGAGCCGAAAAATAACGGTCCGTAGATTTCATAATGTTTCACGCCATTTTCATCAACATGCTTTCGGGCGCGAATTCTTTTGGCATTGTCCCAGGCAAAAACCAGCGCGGAGATCATCACCCCAATCAACACAGCCAATGCAAGATTATGGAGGAATACGGTAATCATTGTTACCACAACCATTACAAATATATCCGATTTTGGCATCCGCTTAAAGATTTTCAGGCTTGTCCATTCGAAAGTACCAATGGCGACCATAATCATAACGCCGGTTAAGGCCGCCATCGGAAGTTTTCCGATAACGGGTGCGCCAACTAAAATGATAACCAAAATGGTTAGAGCCGCCACAATTCCTGAAAGTCTTGCGCGTGAACCGGCCGAGAGGTTTACCAAAGTCTGCGCGATCATCGGACAGCCGCCCATGCCGAAGAAAAAGCCATTTAAAATATTGGCACTTCCCTGAGCCACGCATTCGCGGTTAGAATTGCCTTTTGTTCCGGTGATTTCATCCACGAGATTCAGCGTTAAAAGTCCTTCCGTTAAACCTACGGCCGCCATAATCATGGCATATGGAAAGATGACTTTCAGTGTTTCGAGGTTCAGTGGAATGTTTGGAATATGAAAAGGCGGAAGACTTCCGCTTACCGAGGCAATATCTTCCACCTGTTTGGTATCGATATTAAAGATCATGACGATGGCGAAAACAACTGCAATCGCGACGAGGGATGCCGGGATTTTTTTGGTGAGTTTCGGCAGCAGCAGGACAATGGAAATGGTGAGCGCAACTAAAACTGCCATGATCAGAAACGGTGTTCCGGTGAGCCACTCAGTGTTTCCGTTGACGGTCATTTTAAACTGCTCGAGCTGAGACATAAAGATCACAATCGCAAGTCCGTTCACAAAGCCGAACATTACAGGTTGTGGCACCAGTCTTATAAATTTCCCGAGTTTCAATAATCCAACGCCAATCTGCAGCACACCGGCTAATGCGATGGCGCCGAAAACATATTCCAACCCGTGTGATTTCATTAAGGCGATGAGAACGATAACTGTTGCTCCTGCACCGCCGGAAATCAGTCCGGGTCTTCCTCCGAAAACCGCGGTCACAAGCCCCATAATGAAAGCCCCGTACAATCCAACCAATGGCGGAAAACCAGCTAAAATGGCGAATGAAAGTGACTCGGGAATCATCGTCATTGCGACGGTAAGACCGGCCAGAATTTCGGTACGGTAGTTTACTTTCTGGGAGAAATCGAACAGGTTCAGAACAGCTTTCATCGGAATTATTATGCTGCAAAAGTAGGAGTTTGCGAAAGAAAGGACAAATTGCCTCCCTCAAACCATCTACATACTTAATTTTATAGACAATACCGAAAAATGGGTGATATAAATCTAATTTCCATTCAGGCTCCAAATCAAAGCCTTTTCTTTTACCGCGCGGAAAATTGTACTGTGCTCTTCAGTGGGAGCGGGGCTATAATTCCATTTTAAATTGGGGAGGTTTGCCGAATTTAAAGTTTGAGAAATCTGCTGGGTAAATTCGGAAGTGCTTTGTTCTTTGGAACTGGCAAACCATAATTTTTGTTGGCTTCCCGCAGGAAATTCCGTCAAATAGTCTTTAGCCGCTGAGGTTAAATAGTGGTTGTTCCACCACAGCGAAGGATCAATAGCAATATAATTATCGAACATTTCCGGACTGGTGAAGAAAGTTTCCATGATGAATAATCCGGCCAAAGATTCTCCGATAATGCTTTTTTCCTGCGTCGTTCTGTATTTTCCGTTGATTTCTGGAAAAAGTTCCTCTTTAATAAAATCCCTGAATGTTGCCGAACCTCCTACAACTGCGGCGATTTTCTTATCCTCTTCAACGCTGGTAAATCCAGTGAGATCTCTTCTTCGCTGCGTATTTTCAATTCCGACAAGAATGACCGGACGTATCCTTTTTTCTTTGATCAGTTTTGCAACGGTATTGGCAAGATGAGGAAAATCTTCCTTAATTCCTCCGTCAGCCATATAGAGAACCGGAAAAGAGGAATTTGTGGACGGGTATTCTGATGGTTTCCAGACATTAATAATTCTTTTTTCACCCAACAGTTTGGAATCCAGTATAAAAGAGTCATGCACCGGAACCGGATCGGATTGCTGAACATTACTTGCGCAGCTACTAAGAAAAATAAGGAAGAATAATGCCAGATAATGCATTGTTTTCATAAGGTTAGATTCTACGATTAAAGGTTTCAGCATTACTTAACGGTTTTTCTTAAAATGCTTTAGTGGTGTGCTTTCGTAATAAATAAAAAGCACGGCTGAAACCGTGCTTTGAAAGTTTAGGCCTCGTGGCCATACATTTTATTGTAGAGTTTTATAAAGCGTTCTTTCACTGCTTTACGCTTCAGTTTGAGCGTTGGAGTCAGGACGCCGGAGTCGATGGTCCAGATTTCCGGGGTGAGTTCAAAACGCTTGATCTGTTCCCAGCTGCCCAGTTTGGTGTTGAGGTAATCGATTTCTTTACCTATTCTTTCCTTGAGTTCCGGACTATTGGCGATCTCTTCCGGTGTGGTGCCGATCTTAATGCTTTTGCGTTCTGCCCAGTGCTGTACAAAATTGAAGTCAGGCTGAATCAATGCGCAAGGCATTTTCTCGCCGTCACCCACGACCATGATCTGCTCAATAAATTTCGAAGCTTTTGCCTGGTTTTCGATGACCTGAGGAGCAACATATTTTCCGCCGGAAGTTTTGAACATTTCTTTTTTACGGTCGGTAATATGCAGGTAACCTTCCTCATCGATATGTCCGATATCGCCGGTTTTAAAATACCCGTCTTCTGTGAAAACCTCTTTGGTCATTTCCTCGTTCTTGAAATATCCTTTGAACACAGAAGGACCTTTTACCGTGATTTCACCGTCTTCCTGAATTTTTACATCAAGATTTTCAAGCACATGTCCCACGGTGCCGACTTTAATTTTACCGAAACTGTTCACCGAAATTACGGGCGAGGTTTCGGTTAATCCATAACCTTCAAGGATGGGTATTCCCGCGTTTTGGAACATTTTGTTGAGTCTTGGCTGCAGTGCTGCGGAACCGGAGACTAACGTGATGATGTTACCGCCCAAACCTTCTCTCCATTTGGAGAAAACAAGTTTGTCTGCGATGGTTTCCATAAGACCCGAAGGTTTACCGATTTTCTGTTTGGCTTTGTTTACGCCCAATGCCCAAAGGAAAATTTTCGATTTCAGTCCGCCTGCGCTGGTTCCTTTGTCGTAGATTTTATCATAAACTTTCTCGATCAATCTTGGCACTACCGACATAATGTGCGGTTTCACTTCCTTGATATTGTCGCCCATTTTTTCGATGCTTTCGGCGAAATACACGGAGTAACCATTGTACTGATACAGATAGAACAACATTCTCTCGAAAATATGACAGATAGGAAGGAAACTCAAAATTCGGATATCACTGTTTTGTAAACCTTTAACCCGTGGAATTCGTGGATCCGAAGCCAGTACATTGGAAACGATATTATGGTGCGTAAGCATTACGCCCTTTGGTCGCCCGGTAGTTCCGGAAGTGTAAATAATGGTAGCCAGATCCTCAGAATTGATGCTGTTGCTAAGGTCATCCACTTCATTCTGCGTGGCATCATTATTACCAAGATCCAGAATTTCATTCCAGTTTGGTGCCCCATCAATCTGATCGAAGGTAAAAACGCCTTTCAATGTTGATACATTGGCTTTAATCTGTATTACTTTATCGTAGAGATCACGGTCGGACACAAAACAATACTGAACTTCAGCATTGTTGAAGATAAAATCGTAATCCTCCGGAGAAATTGTAGGGTAAACAGGTACCGAAACAGCTCCGATTTGTGAAATTCCTAAATCCATTACAGCCCATTCCGTGCGTGTTGCGCTGGTAATGAGCGCAATTTTATCGCCAGGCTTAATGCCTAATTTCAGAAGCCCGCGGGATATTTTATTTCCCTGGTTACAAAATTCTTTTGTTGATATTTTCTCCCATTGGCCGTGATATTTCGTAATGAACATATCATCCTGCGAATATTTTTCCAATGCATTGTGGGCAAAATCGAAGATTCTCTTTATCGTCATAGCTTAATTTTTTACTTGGATTACTTTAGCGGCAATGTGGGTATTGCCTTTGGGTAAAAATATCAATTTTATTTTAAACAGCAAAACAGATTTTATGATGTGTTTTTCTTAAAAATTTAAATGATTTTATAATACATATAATGAATAAAACTGCTATTCAATGAATAATTTTAACCTCTGCCAATATAATTTTTTATTTTTTAGAAAAAGCGTAAATTTACGATCAAACAATTATATACTTTATGGACTTTAATTTATCTGAAGAACAGTTAATGATTCAGCAGGCTGCAAGAGACTTTGCCAATACAGAACTTTTGCCTGGCGTAATAGAAAGAGACAATGCACAGAAGTTTCCACACGAGCAGGTGAAGAAAATGGGAGAACTCGGTTTTCTGGGAATGATGGTGGATCCACAATATGGCGGAGCGGGAATGGACAGTGTTTCTTACGTTTTAGCCATGGAAGAAATAGCAAAAGTTGATGCTTCTGCAGCGGTGGTGATGTCAGTAAACAATTCTTTGGTATGCGCAGGACTGGAAAAATTCTGTAACGAAGAACAGAAAATGAAATATCTGAAACCTTTGGCAAGCGGAGAAGTAATCGGTGCTTTTGCACTTTCTGAGCCGGAAGCAGGTTCGGATGCAACTTCACAGAAAACTACAGCCGTTGATATGGGCGACCATTACATTCTGAACGGAACAAAAAACTGGATCACCAACGGGGGAAACGCAACTTATTATATTGTAATCGCACAAACTGATCCTGAGAAGAAACACAAAGGAATCAACGCTTTCATCGTGGAAAGAGGATGGGCAGGTTTCGAAATTGGGCCAAAAGAAGACAAACTCGGTATCCGCGGAAGCGATACACATTCTTTGCTCTTTACAGACGTTAAAGTTCCGAAAGAAAACAGAATCGGTGAAGACGGATTCGGATTTAATTTTGCGATGGCCGTACTGAACGGAGGAAGAATCGGGATTGCATCTCAGGCTTTAGGAATTGCTTCAGGAGCTTATGAACTTGCATTGAAATATGCAAAAACCAGAAAAGCTTTCAGAACCGAAATCATCAACCATCAGGCAATCGCATTTAAATTAGCCGATATGGCAACGCAGATTACCGCTGCAAGAATGCTTTGCTATAAAGCTGCTGTAGAGAAAGATGAAGGTAAAGACATTTCTGAAATCGGGGCAATGGCGAAACTTTACGCCTCTCAGGTAGCAATGGATACTACGGTTGAAGCAGTACAGATCCATGGTGGATACGGATACGTAAAAGAATATCACGTAGAAAGAATGATGCGTGATGCGAAAATCACCCAGATTTATGAAGGAACTTCAGAAATCCAGAAAATTGTAATTTCCCGCAGCATTGCAAAATAATTAATCACTAAAGATTTGCCATGAAGTATTTGTGGATTAGCCTTGTTGCCGTTTTCTTGCTTTTGAGCGGTGTTATTTATTACCGTTATTATTTCGTTTTCGGTGAAGGCGTGAAATCCGGAATTCTTAATTACGCTGTAAAAAAGGGAAATATCTTTAAAACCTACGAAGGTAAACTCATCCAGCAGGGATTCGGAGCTAATCCGCGAACCGGCAGTTTAACGAGTTATGAATTCGAGTTTTCGATTGAGGACGAAGAAATCTTCAAACAGCTCGAAATTAACAACGGAAAAACGTTTGACTTGCATTATAAAGAGTATCACGGTGTACTGCCATGGCGCGGAAATACAACTTATGTTGTAGACCGCATTGTGAATATGAAATAAAAAGAAAAGCCTTCCGGATGTGGAAGGCTTTTTTGATTGATATCGTTATATTACAGGTGATTGTTCTCGCAGATTTTGCTGATTTCACGGATAGAAGTTTAAATAAATTTGCGTCATCAGCTCCATCAGCGAGAGACTTTCAATTTAATTCTTCGGCAGATATTTAGAGTAATCTGTATCCGGAGTTTCTGCCGGTTTATCTTCCTGAACGGTTTCGGTAGAAGTCTGGTTCTGGGTTGGATACGCAGCGCTCTGCTGATTCAGGATTTGCTGTTTTTCCCATTCTTCCTGAGCTTTTTTCTTTTTATTTCTCTGGATGAAATACCAAACCAATGCTCCGATCAAAAATATCGGCCAGAAGGGAAGGAGAAAAAGCAACGCGTCACCTAACACTTTGAAGCCTTTCATAAAAGCATTCCCGAAACTGTTCTTATCTTCTTCGTTCTGATTTTCGACAATAGGATTGGACGCGATATTTTCGTTCTGTAAAAGCGTGATTTCAATGTCACACATTTGCGAGGCTACATAATCTTTACCTTCAGATTCCGTGCTTTTCGATTTCACATCGCCAAGCTGACCGGAAAGATTAGAAAGCAGCTGATCAAAATTCTGAAGCGGAACTTTCGCGGTAATATATTCCCGCTGAATGCCTTCATTCTGACTGAAATTTTCAGTCACCAGATCCGCGTTGTTTTCTCTGATTTTCTGTTTCAGAAGCGCTTTTGCAGCATTCAGATCATCAACCTGAATTTCAAGCTTGGCGGTTTTTACCAAAGGATTTCTTTCTGCAACAGGCGGCACAATAACCGGTTTATTCTGTTCCTGTGGAGTTGCACGGTTTTCAGCAGTGGGAGTTTCCGGCGTTGAATTTTGTTTTTTGGTTTGCTTCAGAATTTTATCGGCAGTTTGGGTAAGTACTTTTATGGTGCTTTCACCGCTTTTCAGCGCATTGTTTGCGGAGTCTAAAGTTTTCACAACTTCAGTTCCCACCACCACATTTTTCGTGATTTTTTCAATCTGTTTGTTAATCGAATCGATTCGCCAGCCACCCGACTTTATAGTACTGTCGATAGATTTTTTCTGTTTTTCAATTTCGGGCATGATTACTTTTTTAGCAATGCCATCAGAATCTGAAATTGTTTTTGAGATAGAATCCAAAGTCTTGATTCCGTCGTTTGCTTTTGTAAAAAGACTGTCGGCTCTTTTGATGTTATCGGTTGTCTGCTGAATCGTGCTTTTGTCGCAGGAAATTACAGCGGCCGCAGTAATTATGATAATAAATAAGTTCTTCATGAATTGATTTTAATGATAAACGCCGGAAAAGAATCAAAATGTATTCCTCCAAACATCATATTTCGATTTGTATTCCGGTAAATAACTATAAATAAATGAATTGCAAATCAATTTACAAAATGTTTACAAAAAAATCTCCGGATTTGCCGGAGATCAGTTTATTGTTTGTTTCGGAATTCACTGATGAAGTGCAGTTTCACGTTCGGGAACTTTTCCTGGGTCATGTGAATGGTAAAGGACGAATCGGCAAGAAAAACCGGCTGCCCGTATTTGTCTTTTGCCATAAAACGCTGTTTGAGTCTCGCAAATTCTTTAAACTCCTCAGATTTTTCATCTGCTTCAATCCAACAGGCTTTGTGGATGGATAGTGGTTCGTACGTACATTTAGCGCCATATTCGTGCTCCAAACGGTATTGAATAACTTCGTACTGAAGCGCGCCCACGGTTCCGATGATTTTTCTGTTGTTCATATCCATGGTGAAAAGCTGCGCCACACCTTCGTCCATCAGCTGATCGATTCCTTTTGCCAGCTGTTTTGCTTTCAGCGGATCATCATTATTGATATAGCGGAAATGTTCCGGAGAGAAACTGGGAATTCCTTTGAAACTGATTTTTTCACCCGCCGTTAAAGTATCACCGATTCTGAAATTTCCTGTATCGTGAAGTCCTACAATATCGCCTGGAAAACTTTCGTCAACAACTTCTTTTTTATCAGCAAAGAAGGCGTTTGGTGAAGAAAATTTCATTTTTTTATTGTCTCTTACCAACAGGTAGTTTTCATTTCTTTTGAATGTTCCGGAAACGATTTTCACGAAAGCCAGTCTGTCGCGGTGTTTCGGATCCATATTCGCGTGGATTTTAAACACAAAACCGGTGAAATCTTTTTCCTCAGGTTTTACAATTCTTGTTTCACTTTCTTTCGGCTGAGGTTTGGGAGCGATCTCGATAAAAGCATCGAGAAGTTCACGGACCCCAAAATTATTCAACGCAGAACCGAAAAATACCGGCTGAAGATCACCGTTAATATAGTCCTCGCGGTTAAATTCGGGATAAACCGACTGCACCAATTCTAGTTCTTCTCTTAAAGTTGCGGCAGCTTTTTCCCCGATAACATCGTCGATTTTTGTGTCGTTGATATCATCGAATTTTATCGCTTCACCGACTTTCTGTTTTTTCTCTTCCAAAAACAGTTGTATGTTATTTTCCCAAATATTATAAATTCCCTGAAAATCGCCTCCCATACCGATTGGTAATGATAATGGGCAAACTGTTAATCCCAGTTTCTGCTCCACTTCGTCCAAAAGATCGAAAGCATCTTTCCCTTCACGGTCTAATTTATTGATGAAAACCAACATCGGAATATTCCGCATGCGGCAAACTTTTACCAGTTTTTCAGTCTGTTCCTCAACTCCTTTTGCAACATCGATAACAACAATTACGGAATCAACAGCAGTTAAAGTTCTGTACGTATCTTCTGCAAAATCCTTGTGACCCGGTGTATCGAGAATATTGATTTTATGATTTCGGTATTCAAAAGCCAAAACCGAAGTTGCGACAGAAATTCCTCTCTGTCTCTCGATTTCCATAAAATCGGAGGTGGCTCCTTTTTTAATTTTGTTCGATTTTACTGCCCCAGCTTCCTGAATTGCACCACCAAAAAGCAGCAGCTTTTCTGTAAGCGTGGTTTTTCCGGCATCGGGGTGAGAGATAATTCCGAAAGTTTTTCTTCTTTCTATTTCTTTAATGAGTTCAGACATAATGATATTTGAGTTTGCAAAAATCGTGTTTTTTTATGGAAAATGAAAACCCAGTTTTATCTTCGCCGGATTTAGTTTTTATCTTTTTAATTTATCTTTGCTGAAATTAAATTTCATGGCAGAAAATTACTCACGGAAAAAATTTATTTTCGACTGGAAAGGTGCATTCGCGCTGATCGGCGGAATGATTGTAGGCACAGCAGCAGTTTCTGTAATCAATGTTTTTTCAATGTTTGTCTTCAATGAAAATCTGCAGTATAAAGATTTCTACTTAATGCTTACGAATGCTGCGGGATTTCTCGGTGCTATTTTCGCTTTTGATTATTTTATTGCAAGACCGCAGACCGGCAGGAAACTGAACTTCAATTTTTCTCCTACAAATGTCGGAACGTATCTTCTGATCTTTCCGATGATGCTCGGGATGATGTTTATTGCTGAATTTATTACTGCCCAAATTCCCATTACAGGACCTTTTTTCGGTGAATATTATGAGTTTTTCTCGCGCTTGATGGAACAAATGACTAAAGATAAAGCCACGATGATCGTTCTGGCCGTAATTATGGCGCCTATATTCGAGGAGATTGTTTTTCGCGGAATTATTCAGAAAGGATTAATCAACAAAGGAATGAACCCTGTAACTGCGATCATTATTGCCTCGATAGTTTTCGGGTTGGTTCACGCTAACCCCTGGCAGTTTGTGGGCGCGGTTTTGCTGGGCTGTGTTTTAGGATTTGTTTACTATAAAACAAAGTCTTTGCTGTTGCCGATGTTGCTTCATGCCTTTAATAATCTGTGTTCTTCAATTTTAATTTTTTACGGTGATTCCGAAAGTTTTGCAGATGTTTTCCGTCTTTCAGAATGGATTGTTCTGGCGATCGGAATTATGCTTTTTGCCGTATTCTACTATCTTTTTACACGGAAATACCGAATTCATTATTCTGAAAAATAAATCATTACTATAAAAAAAATATGGACAAAGAAATCCTTATCGCCACCCACAATCAACACAAGAAAGAAGAAATTCAGCAGATTTTGGGAGGTGATTTTAAAGTTACCTCACTGACAGATTACGATATACACGACGAAATTGTGGAAGACGGCCACACTTTTCACGAGAACGCACTCATTAAAGCAAAATACTGTTTCGAAAGAACCGGAAAACCAAGTCTTGGTGATGATTCCGGTTTGGTTGTGGAAAGTCTTGACGGAAGACCGGGAATTTATTCCGCACGTTACGCAGGTAACCACGATTTCGCGAAAAATATGGCGAAAGTCTTAGAGGAAATGAAAGATGAGGAAAACCGAAAAGCCTATTTTGTAACCGTAATGTGTTTGGTTGATGAAAGCGGTGAAAACTATTTTGAAGGCCGGGTTTACGGAAATCTAACGCACGAAATCCGTGGGGAAAAAGGTTTTGGTTATGATCCGATTTTTGTTCCCGAAAATCATGAAATCACTTTCGCAGAAATGAAAGCAGAAGAAAAAAACCAGATCAGCCATCGGAAACAGGCCATCGAAAAGTTCCTGCATTTTCTCAATTCCTAGAAAGAAAACACCCAGGAACTTGCTGATTAAAAAATTTAAGCCTGAAATTACCGCCGAAATTTTCAGTTAAAAATTGTATTTTTGCAGTTCAATAAATATTAGAGATGTTAGAAAAGATTGATGAATTATTGGTTGAGGTAAGCAATTTCAGCTCAGCAAATAAAGATGAAATTGAGCAGTTCCGAATCAAATTCAGCGGAAAAAAAGGAATTCTGAACGATATTTTCTCGAAATTCAAGGATGTTCCGAATGAGCAGAAAAAAGAATTCGGGCAGAAGATCAATACCCTCAAGCAGGCTGTCGAAACCAAACTCGAAGATTTAAAAAACGCAACTTCTTCTAACCTTATCTTAGAAAAAGAAGATTTAACCCGCCCGGGATTTTCTTCTGAACTGGGAACCCGCCATCCGATCAATCTGGTTAAGAATAAAATCATCGAAATCTTTAAATCCATCGGTTTTGCGGTTGCAGACGGACCGGAAATTGAAGACGACTGGCATAACTTTACCGCGCTTAATCTCCCGGAATATCATCCGGCAAGAGATATGCAGGATACATTTTTTATCGAAACCAATCCTGATATTCTTTTAAGAACGCATACTTCTTCTGTACAAATCCGATACATGGAAGAGAACCAGCCGCCAATGCGGATTCTTTCCCCTGGAAGGGTTTTCCGTAATGAGGCAATTTCTTCACGGTCGCACTGCATTTTCCATCAGATTGAAGGACTTTATATCGATGAAAATGTAAGTTTTGCAGATTTAAAACAGACAATTCAGTTTTTTACCACAGAACTTTTCGGTAAATCCAAAATCAGACTTAGACCGTCTTATTTTCCGTTCACCGAGCCAAGCGCGGAAGTGGACGTATATTGGGGACTGAATTCTGAAACCGATTACCGAATCACCAAAGGAACCGGCTGGCTCGAAATTATGGGCTGTGGAATGGTGGATCCTGCTGTTTTGCAGAATGTAAATATCGATGCTGATAAATTTTCGGGTTACGCTTTCGGAATGGGAATTGAAAGAATTGTAATGTTGCTTTATCAAATGAGCGACATCAGAATGTTCTTCGAAAACGATAAAAGAATGCTCGAACAGTTTAAATCACTGTAAAAAATTAAAATAAAAAAAGACCATTTCGAAATTTGAAATGGTTTTTTTTATTGCTTATCCTTTTTTCTTTAACCAGTTTTTCGCCTGATTGTAGTCGATATAGTAGGTCAGTTTCAGAGAAATATTATCCACCATTGGCTCATTAAATAATCGGTTGAAGTTTTCTTTAATGCCGATTCCCGATTCCTCCAAATAGCTTCCTACAGCATTTCTGTACAGTAAAGTGAGCTGACTTCCGGGTGCAAACCACCAGGAGTAGCGCAAGTCGACATTCCACGAATTGAAAGTTCCGTCGCGGTTTTCTGTGAAAAGGCTGGTGTCGGTAACGCTTCCGTTTGCATTTAAAGTCGAGAAACCTTTATAAGTAACCTGAGAAAAATAATGACGGAAAGAAAGATTCAGCGCCATTTTATTATTAAAGGTGTACTGTGAGGAGATCCCGTTTTCTACAGTGAACCGGTTGCGATTTCCCATAAAAATTTCACTGCTGTTTTTACCTACAAATCCCCGGTCGTTATTCTGGTAATTAAAGTTTGCATCATAATAGAGGCGTAGCTTGTCCGAGAATTTATAACTTGGGTTCAGCTGATAAATCAACTGGTAACGGCCTTTTTCATCATACGCATAATAATCGATATAGGTATTGATCCGGAATTTCCTGCGGTTATCGGTATTGATGAAAATCCACGGGTTAATCATTGCTGGAACTTTCAGGAATCTGCCTGCGGTTCTCGGCTCATAAATGTCGTTTTCTCCGATTGGCCAAATCATAAGTCCGCCACCAAAGTTGAAAAATTTCTTTGTCTGCATTTCAATACTGTTATGAATGACAAACTGCGTAAACAAATCTTCATCAAGTCTTCGGTTGTGGGAAACATTTAAATTGTAATTCAAAGCATTTAGTCCGCCTTTCGGCTGCAGATAACGGTATGAGTAATTGGTGTTGATGCTGTGGAAGTTGGTTCTGTCGTAATATCCCAGATCGCCAATATCGTAATCTTTGGTTCTCATAAAATAATTGGCACCAAAACGGTGAGTTCCGGAAACTTTATTAAAGCCTGCGGTGGACTCGTTTCCAGCTTTTGTACCACCGTTTAATACGAAGCTGGCTTTTGTACCACCAAAATATCTATAGGTGTTTTTCTTATTTCTGATGTCGAAAAGTAACGCTGTTACATTAGCATCTCGAAAACTTCCGTCTCTTGTAACATTTGAATTGACGAGGGAAACCGAAGAGTTTCCCTGAAACCGCTGGTCGAGAACAAAAACACTGTAGTTTGCCCAAGGTTCAGTTACTTCTGTCCGTGTAGCTCCGGTGTTGATGTTTCGGATCTCTGCGGTCATTTTCTCGGTAACGGCATTGAAGAAACCGATTCCCAGCCCTTTATTTGTTCTTCCGGAAATTTTCACCGCATTAAATAATTTTACTTTATCAGGATTTTCCACAAATATTTCATCTTCATTCAAAATCGGCGAGACAGAAGGATTTCCCCCGATTCGTCTTGAGTAAAAAAGATTTCCTTTGCTGAAAAGTTCCGTCCCTTCTGTAAAGAACGGGCGCTGCTCCTGAAACTGTACTTCGAAAGGAGAGAGATTCAAAACAGATTTATCAAAAGAAGTCTGTCCGAAATCCGGAATCAATGTTAAATCTAGAGTAAAAGCATCGTTAATGCCGTATTTTAAATCCATTCCGCCATTAAAATTGGTTGTTGTTTTTCCCTGAAAATGGTTTAAATAGGTAGAAAAATAAGGAAGAAAGGAGAGTCTGGTGGGCGGATTAATGTTTTCGATACCTTCTAAAAGTCCGTCGTACAGCATGTAACTTCCTTTTTTATTGTCAACAAAATTCCAGTCGTATGTCGTGCTTGTACGGTTAACCAATCTTAAGATATTGATTCCCCATTCCTGTATCTGTTTTTTTGGAAACCGGAGTTCAGAATATGGAATTTTCATTTCTACAACCCAACCGTTTTCAGTGATCTGGACTGCTGAAAACCATACGGCATTCCAGCTGAAATCTTCGCCGAAATCGGTGGTAAGTTTTGCATCAGCCTGCACTCCGGCAGGAGTTATCAGGAACTCCAGGCTTTGCTGGTGATCATTATAACCGTTTAATGTAACTCCAAAAATATCATCATTTTCAATATTGTCGCGTTCGGTGAGTTCTTTGGCTATTTTGCCGGGTTCGGTATCAAAAAGTATTGCCCCGAAATAAATTCCGGTATCATCATAAAGTATTTTTACTTCTGACCGGAAGGATTCATCTGCTGGTTTGCCATTATTGGGGCGGCGCTCAATAAAGTTGCCTGCTGAAGTGGCGTTTTTCCAAATTTCTTCGTCCAGAATTCCATCGATCTTTGGTGATTGGGTAACGGGAATTGCAGTGATTTTTTTTCTTGAGATACTGTCGGCCCCAATATTCTGTGAAAAAAGATGACTGAAACAAAGAATGTAGAAGGCACTTATAATCGGGGTTTTCATGGCGGTGTTAGTTTGTTATGAATAAGACACCATAACAGGAACTTTTGTTACACGGGTCATAAAAAAAACCGGCATCGGCCGGTTTACTATTGTTTTAAGGTTCTATTTCCTAAAGTTTAAAGGATATTTCACATTTTTAAAAGAATCAATACTTGCTTTCAGTGATCCTACCACCAAATCTGCTTTAATGGCGATCGGAACATAATTTCTGTCGTTGCTCACCCAAAGCGTAACGCCTTCCTTGTCTTTAAAAACGCGGCCGCTCATTACCTGCGGAACGATTTTCAGGGTATTGATGGTGCCGAATTTTGTTTTGATGTTTTCTGTGCCTACAACCTTAATCTGAAAAGGGAACATTTCATCGTCGATCCAGACATTTATTTTCTTTACACTGCCAACTCTCAAATCCGTGGAATCCAGACTTCTCAAATGATAGAAAGCAGATAACATATCCTGAACACCTTTCACTGATTTTAGGTTTCTCGTGGTGTTTTTCTCTTTATCAGTAAGGGATACTGTACCGTTGTTCTGGTTAAAGGTGGCTTCAAGATGTTGGGTGTAGCCACCTTCCTGCACATTACGCACATAAAAACTTGGTAATCCGGTGTTATAATTAATGTAACTTTCGTAATTATCTTCAACTTTAAAGAAAGCGCGCACCGCACCAGTGGTTCTGCCGTAGCCTTTAACGTAATAATGGGGCTGGCCCTTATAATTAGTCTTTACGGTGGTTAGTGTAGCTGTTCCGGCATTCAGCAAACCATAATGAATCCGGTAATTTAATGCCTCGCCAGGCTGAATATTATCGAGTTTTTGGGAGAACCCCAATGCAAAAAATAGCAGGGTAATAACACTTAAAATCTTTTTCATAGACATGGTTTTGCAAAAAATTTGCCACAAATATAGAACATTGATTTCAAAGGTATTTAAAGTGATATTTTTCAGTATTATGCAATCCGCCGTTCTTTTATTTTTCGTAAATTTGCAAAATTAATTTTTTTAAAAATCATCGATGATTACAAGCGATATATTGATTATAGGAGCGGGACCTACAGGGCTTTTCGCAGTTTTTGAAGCCGGTTTACTTAAAATGAAATGTCATTTAATAGATGCGCTGCCTCAACCGGGCGGTCAGTTAACCGAGCTTTATCCAAAGAAACCTATTTTCGATATTCCCGGATTTCCTTCTATTAACGCAGGTGATCTTGTAGATAATCTGATGGAGCAGATCAAGCAGTTTCAGCCGGGATTCACTTTAGGAGAAACGGCACAGACTTTAACAAAACTTGAAGACGGAACTTTTGAAGTCATTACAAATAAAGGAACTGTTCACCGGGCTAAAGCAGTAGCGATTGCTGGTGGATTGGGAACTTTCGAACCTAGAAAACCTGTGATCGACAATATTGCCGATTACGAAGAAAAAGGTGTTGAATATTTCATTAAAGAGCCTGAGCATTTCCGCGGTAAAAAAGTAGTGATTGCCGGCGGCGGCGATTCTGCCCTGGATTGGAGTATTTTTCTTGCCAATATCGCAAGCGAAGTAACTTTAATCCACAGAAGAAACGAGTTCCGCGGTGCGCTGGATTCTGTTGAAAAAGTGCAGGCGCTGAAAGACCAGGGTAAAATCCGTTTGGTAACGCCTGCTGAAGTTACAGGAATTAAAGGCGAAGGTAAAGTTTCCGCAATTACCGTAGAAAAGGATGGGGAAGTTTTTGATATTGAAACAGATTATTTTATTCCGCTTTTCGGACTAACACCGAAACTGGGAGATTTGGGTAACTGGGGTTTAAATATTGAAAAAAATGCAATCGTTGTAAATAATGCATTAGACTATCAGACCAATATTCCGGGAGTTTATGCAATCGGTGATATCAATACTTATCCAGGAAAACTGAAACTCATTTTATGTGGTTTCCACGAAGCGACGTTAATGTGCCAAAGTGTCTATAATATGCTGAATCCGGGCAAAAAATACGTCCTGAAATATACCACAGTAAGTGGAGTTGACGGTTTCGACGGAAGCCGTAAAGAAGCCGAAAAAGCAGTTGTTAAAAAAATCGATTAAGAAATCATGCAGGATATCAATTTGAAAATTACCGACCGAAACGGCGAAACTCATGAAGTGGTGGCGCCAACGGATATGTCGATGAACCTGATGGAAGTGATCCGTTCTTACGAGCTTGCGGAAGAAGGAACTATTGGTGTTTGCGGCGGTATGGCAATGTGTGCATCGTGTCAGGTTTATGTTTTGGAAGGTTCAGAAAAACTGGTAGAAATGGGTGATGAGGAAGATGCAATGCTTTCCGAAGCGTTTCATGTGCAGGATAATTCCAGATTGGGCTGCCAGATTCATATTACAGAGGAAATCGATGGTTTGGAGGTTGCAATTGCTCCTTATCCATAAACATCATTTTAAAATATAAAATCCCGAAGATTATTTCGGGATTTTTTTGCAATTAAGTGATGGTTTTCTATACGCTGTATCTCGCAGATTTCACGGATCTCGCAGATTTTTTATCAGTTTGTAATCTGCTCAATCTGTATAATCAGCGAGAATTCTACGACTCGTTTGCCTAAACTTTCATTTTCCCCCGAAATCCTCTCGCTGCATAATAAGATTCTGCGCCATTGTGATAAATGAAAACCGTTCCGTAACGGAAATCTCCAAAGATTGCTCCGCCCAGTTTTCTGATATTTTCAGGTGTTTCGAGCCAGCTGGAAGTCTTGGTGTCGAAATCGCCCAGAGTCTGAAGATAACGATATTCCTCGTCACTCAAGAGTTCAATTCCTATTTCCCTGGCCGCGTCCAGGGCATTGTTTTTAGGTTTGTTTTCTTTTCTTTTGTCAAGGGATTCACGGTCGTAACAAAAACTTCTTCTTTCTTTCGGACTTTCAGCAGAGCAGTCGAAAAACACATATTCGCCGGACTTCTCATCAAAATCAACAACATCGGGTTCGCCCCCGGTTTCCTCCATTTTTTGAAGAACTGCCAGCTTTTTCGGATTGGCTTCGAGCTTTTGCTGGATTTCTGCCCAGTTTATATTTTTATGCCGGTTTTGATTGGCTTCAAAACGTACCTTTAGGATAGAAAGCATTTCTCTGGAAGTAATTTTTGCAGCAGGCATAAATTTAATTTTGAACTAAAGTTAACAAAATCTGGATTTAAAACTTTATTAAAAAAATATCCAAAACACTTTCGCATATTGGATATTGATTTTCAGTTTATTTTTTTGGAATTTCTGCCAGAATTTCTTTTAAAAATTTCCAGAATTTCTGTGCTGACGGGATATTTGCTCTCTCATCGGGTGAGTGTGCGCCGCGAATCGTCGGACCGAAGCTCACCATTTCCATCTCTGGATAATTGGCGCCGATAATTCCACACTCTAAGCCTGCGTGACAGGCCACTACATGAGGTTTTGACCCAAAATCTTTTTCGTAGATTTTTTCCATGAGTTTCACGATTTCGGAACCGGGTTTTGGTTTCCAGCCGGGATAGGAACCGCTGAATTCCACTTTCATTCCTGCAAGTTCAAAAACAGATTTCAATTGTTCGGCAACCGCATATTTTGTAGATTCTACAGAAGATCGGGAGAGATTGAAGATCTTCAGTTCGCCCTGCTTCAGTTCTAACCGAGCGATGTTATTGGATGATTCTACCAAATCTTCAACATCTGGGCTCATTCTGTACACACCGTTGTGTGCGGATTTTAATGCTAAGATAATTTTTCTGGAATCTTCTTCAGAAATAGCTTTTTCAGCAGATGAAAACGTTTCAATATTGATATGTAAATCTTTTTCTACACTTGCGAATTCTTCCAGAATTTCTTTTTTCAAAGCAGTAACCTGCTCAATGAATTCTACTGAATGACGAACGGATAAAACTGCGTTAGCTTCCCGTGGAATCGCATTTCTCAGTCCACCGCCGTCGATCGAAATCAACTGGATGTTTTGGTTATAAAGTCCGGTATAAAGAAGTCTCCCCAAAATTATATTTGAGTTCCCGAAACCTTTAATAATATCCATTCCTGAATGGCCGCCCTGAAGACCTTTCACTTCAATTTTTACAATCTGTCCTCTTGCGTTCTCCAAACCGTAATTTTGGGTTGCAGTTACATCAATTCCGCCCGCGCAGCCGATATCGATTTCGTCATCTTCTTCGGTGTCAAGATTTAAAAGGATTTCACCGTTCAACTGTCCCGGTTTCAGCCCCATTGCACCAGTCATTCCAGTTTCTTCATCAATTGTGAAAAGTGCTTCCAGAGCGGGATGCGGGATATCGCTGCTTTCGAGAATACTCATAATTGCGGCAACGCCCAAGCCATTGTCGGCACCAAGTGTTGTACCTTTTGCTTTTACCCAATCGCCGTCAATTTCCATCTGAATTCCCTGCGTATCAAAATCAAAATTTACATCGTTGTTTTTCTGGTGAACCATATCAAGATGCGACTGAAGGACAACAGATTTACGGTCCTCCATGCCTGCAGTTGCAGGTTTTTTAATGATAACATTGCCCACTTCGTCAACTGTGGTCTCGAGGCCGAGATTTTCGCCAAAGTTTTTAATGAATTCTATTACTTTTTCCTCTTTTTTGGAAGGTCTGGGAACAGCATTTAATGCTGAAAAATTTTTCCAGATCAGTTGAGGTTCTAATTGTGAAAGTGCCATAAAAGTATAATTTTAATCAAATTTAAGAATAAAAAAACGCTCCCGGAATTTTCGGAAGCGTGAATATTAAATTTAAGCTGATCTAGCAGCCGCACTCGCCATAAAAGGGTGTAGAATATTGGTTTCCGTTTTTTTTATTTTCTACGGCCATTTCACCCTGGAACATTAAAGTTTCATCCATTTCATTTATTTTTTTGCCGCTTAATGTGATTTTAAAATCGCTGTTCTCTATGTTTTTTTCAAAATTCACCGGGTCAAGATCGCCTTCCTGCATGGGGATTTTGATCATTTTTCCTTCCGTTTTTATAAAGGCGTTTTTTCCATAATCGTCAACATAAATATATTTCTCGTTTTCGTAATCTTCTTTGTTTTTGGCGAAATAGCAGGAGCAACCTTCGACTTCAGAAGGCATTGGAAACTTTTCTAATCCAGATGGCTTTTTTGCAGAAACAGAATCTGATAATTTTTCCTGATGATCAACCGAAGCATTCACGATACTGTTTTCTTTCGGATTTACTGTTTCTTTTTGGCAAGACTGGATGAATAAAAAAACGAGTGCGTAAAATAAGGTGTGTTTTATCATAGAAATTAAAAATGTTTAGCCGCGTTCTCTTTCCAATAAAACCATCATCAAAAAGCTCAGCACTACAAGAGATTCATCTTCGTCATTAATATCAATAATCCGGTCTAGCTGAAATTTTCTTCCAAAGAGTGAAGGCATTTTTTTAAGTTTAAAATATTCTTTTCCGGCGTTATCTTTTAGCGTGTAAGAAGGATTCAGGAAATAACCTGTCAGCATTCCAACGACGGGAATTTCGCCAATGATCCCGTCCAGTACTTTAATCCAACCATTGTCTTCATTAATTTGGTACTTTGTCGCGCTTGTTTCGTCTGCAATATCGTACTGTGATTTCCAGAGCGATCGCATTCCTCGACGGGAGAGATTTCCGAAGATTTTGCCCGACTGCAGATCGGTAATGGCGTAGGATGCATTGAAATCAATCCATTGGTTAGCTTTAATTCTGAAAAGTTCCTGAGATTTAGTTTCGTCATTGAAAACGATTACATCCTCTTTCAGTTTAAACATTTTCTGGCGCACGTAGGCAACATAATTTCCGTTTCTGTCGGTAATATTAAAATCGCTGGAAAGCGTGGTGATTTTGAATTTAAAATCAAGGGGATAATTTAAGTTTTTCAGGACCATGAACTGTAATTTTTCCAAAGATAATAAAAGGGTTGAAACTTGCATCCTGAGGGATAAAATTTTATTTTTGTGGAATGGACTATCCGAGTAAAGTTTTGGCGAAAGCCGTTGAAGAGATTTCCGGGCTGCCGGGAATTGGCAGAAAATCAGCGCTGAGGCTGGCTTTGCATCTTCTGAAACAGCCGGAAAGTCAGGCCATCGCGCTGGGAGATTCGCTGAAGAAATTGGTGACCGACATTAAGTACTGTAAAGAATGTCATAATTTTTCGGATTCTGAAATTTGCGAGATTTGCGCCAACCCAAAACGGAATGAGGAAATTATCTGCGTTGTAGAAGATGTGCGGGACGTGATGGCGATTGAAAATACAGGAAAGTACCGCGGAAAATATCTTGTTTTAGGCGGAAAAATTTCACCTATGGAAGGAATCGGACCGAACCAACTCAATATTTCATCGATTGAAAGGAAATTGCAGAACGGCGTTGCGAAAGAACTAATTTTTGCCCTCAGCGCTACGATGGAAGGCGACACTACAGCATATTATATTTATAAAAAATTCAAGAATTTTGAAGTAAATTTTTCAACAATTGCGCGCGGAATTTCCGTGGGCGATGAATTGGAGTATGCCGATGAAATTTCGTTGGGAAGATCGATACAGAACAGGTTGCCGTATAACGAGAAAGATTAGGTTTAATTTTATCTCACACATTTAAATCATAATTTAATAATTTCAATCGTGATTTCTGTTATTATACCTATTTATAATTCTGAAAAAACTGTCGTAAAAGCATTGGATTCTGTTAAGAATCAAAGCTGGAACGGGGAATTTGAAATTATCCTTGTAAACGACGGATCTACTGACAAAAGCCAGAAAATCTTAGAAATTTACCGGCAGAATAATCCGCAAATGAATATTATCCTTATCAATCAGGAAAATGGAGGGGTTTCGAAAGCCAGGAATGCAGCACTGGAATTTGCAAACGGAGAGTATATCGCTTTGCTTGATGCTGATGATGAATGGCTGCCGGAAAAAACTGAGAGGCAGATGAAAATTCTTCTCAATCACAGCTTAAAAGCAGATTTTGTAACAGCATTATGGAATGATGAAGGAGTGGTTTATCCTTATGTCATTGATAATCATACTAATTTGGTAGAAATTACACTGAAAAAACTATTGATAAAAATTACAGGACAAACATCAACGGCAATTTTTAAAAGAAAAGTTTTAGAAAATACAGGTCAGTTCGATGAAAACCAGAGATATTCTGAAGATGCCAATTTCTGGATGCGAATTTCGGCTAACAACAGAATGTATCTTTTACCCGAAAAACTTGTTATCGCGGGTGATGGGAAAAAATCATTTGGATTTTCAGGTCTTTCGGCCAATTTAAAGGAGATGGAGAAAGGAATCCAGAAAAATATCCGGGAAATGTACCAAACCAACCGCATAAATTTTCCGGAATATCTTTTTTATTTTGTATTTTCAAAGTTGAAATATTTGTTAAGGCCATTTAGAGCAAAAATATGATAGATAAATTATTTTGGGGATTACGTGCTTTATGTTATGCGCCTTTTTTCGGGAAACTGGGATTACCTTCCTATATGGGCAAACCAATTTTTTTTAAAGGAATCCGGAATATATTTATTGGGAGTAAAGTTAGAATCTTCCCTCACTTGCGCATGGAAACTCAGGATGGAGGGACAATACACATTGCGGATGATGTAGTTATTTCCCAAAATGTACACATTACTTCCGCGGGAAATTTAGTCATTGGCAAGAGATCTCTTATCCTAGCTAACGTTTTTATCACAAACATCGATCACGAATATACAGAAATTGGCGTACATGTGGTAAAGCAGAAGATACATGTTAAGGAAACGAAAATTGGTGAGAATTGTTTTATCGGTATGGGTGCAGCGATCATGGCCGGAACAGTATTGGGAAAACAGTGTGTGGTGGGAACAAATTCAGTGGTGAAAGGGATCTTTCCGGATTATTGCGTTATCGCAGGATCGCCTGCAAAAATTGTAAAAATGTATAACCACCAAACCCATAGTTGGGAAAGATATAACCAGATAAATTGAAAAACATACTCATTACCGGCGGTGCAGGTTTTATTGGAAGACGGATGGCGCGGAAGCTTTTAGAAGAAGGTTATGGGTTACAATGCGATAATCTCTTGTCTCAAATTCACGCTAAAAGCCCGGAAAACGATTCTCCTCTGTATAATAGCACTGCTGAAAAAGTCAATTTCCTCAAAGGTGATGTAGCTTAACGCCAAGAATCATGAATTTTGTCCAGAAGAAAATACTTTTTATTTCCCCCTACTTTTTCGGTTACGAAAAAGCCATTGCTGCCAGGCTGCGCGAACTTGGAGCAGAGGTAGATTTTTATAACGAAAGACCTTCAGATACGATCATTACGAAAGGAATGATCCGGGTGAAAAGTAAATTGTACCGAAAGAAGATACTGCGGTATTATGAAAAGCTTTGGCAAAATCTGGAGAAAAAAAATTATGATTATTTTCTTTTAATCAAAGGAGAATCTATACCTCTGTCCTTCCTGGAAAAATTTGCATCAGCTAATCCCAATACAAATAAAATTTTCTATTCTTACGATGCTGCTGCAGAATATCCTAAGTTCTTGAAACTTTATAACTTTTTTGACAGTAACTTCACTTTTGAACCTTCGGATGCAAAAAAATATCACCTGCATTTCCGGCCCCTTTTTTTTCTGGAAGATTATAAGCTTTCTGAAAAAATTTCCCCACCGAAATTTAATGTGGCCTTCATCGGAACAGCGCATACCGACCGCTATTTAATCGGCGAAAAGGTACGGGGTTTATGCTCTGAACGCGGCTTTAAAAGTTTCTTTTATTACTATGCGCCGGGTAAACTGGCTTTTGTCCTAAAAAGAATATTCGATAAAAACTTACAGCATTTTGATATGAACAGACTCAGTTTCAGCAAACTTAAACATTCAGAAATTGCTGAAATTTATAGGGATTCATTTTCTGTTCTTGATATTAATAAACCGTTTCAGAATGGTCTCACGATGAGAACTTTTGAAGCTCTGGCTTCCGGAAAAAAATTATTGACGACAAATGGCGATATCAAGAATTATCCTTTCTATCACCCGGAAAACATACATATTCTGGACAGGAATGATATCGAAATAAATGCTGATTTCTTTCAGACAGAATTCAGGGCACTCGATGCCTCAATTCTTGAGAAGATGTCCCTGGACTCCTGGCTTCACTGCCTTTTCTATCAAAATCAGGATGACTATTGGGGGATTAAGCAGAATTTTAATTAATTATCACATTGTCAAAAAATAAGAAAGCGGTTTAGATATCGTCTAAACCGCTTTTTAATATGTTAAAAACCTGTTTTTAATTTCCCGCAGGAGCCGGAACAGGCATTGTAGTCGTGTTATTTGTTCCAGGAGCTGTTTGCGGTGCTGGAGCTTCTTTTTTGGCAGGAACCTGCTGCATTGTTGAAGATGGTTTCGCTGTCAAAATCACACTTAATAAAATTAAGAACACAATTGCACCACCAAGAATCCATGTCGCTTTCTCCATAAAATCATTTGTTCTCTGAACACCGAACTGTGCAGATGAAGTTCCCCCGAATGTTCCGGAAAGACCGCCGCCTTTAGGGTTTTGAGCCATTACAATGATGATAAGTAAGACGCTAATAATCATGATCAGAATCATGAATAATGTAAAAATTGTATTCATTTCTATTTCAAAGTTTTCGAACTGCAAATATAATTATTATTTTGAAATATAAAAGATAATTTATCGCCTAAATAACAGCGCAATTTGGAACAATTTTGGATGTTAAGGCACAGGCTTTATTATACCAAAAAATATTTGAGAGGGACATAATGTTACCATAATATGAAGTTATTTAAAAGGTTGCCATATTTTTCTCTAAATTCGCAGCGATGAAAAATTTTCTACTTAACAATGTGAGTTTAGACTCTTTAACCACTCTTTTCAGTCAGGCTCCTGTAGCTTTAGCGATGTTAATGGGAAAGGATCAGGTTGTAGAAATTGCTAACCGTCAGATTCTCGATTTATGGGGTAAAGATGAAAGTGTGATAGGTCTGCCTCTTCTGCAAGCTTTGCCCGAAATAGAAGAGCAGGAATTTCCTAATATTTTAAATGGAGTTTATAATACAGGGGTTGCTTATAAAGGTAATAACGTCCTTGCTATGATCGAAAAAAATGGCATTTTGAATGAGTGCTATTTTGATTTTGTCTATTCACCCATCTTCAATAATGATATAATTACCGGAGTAAGTGTGGTTGCCACCGAAGTTACAGAAAAAGTACTATCGGAAAAAAAGCTGAAGGAAAGCGAAATCCGTTTTAAAGAACTTATGGAGATTTCCGATTATTCCACAGGAATTTATGTAGGTGAAGATCTTATCATTGATTTTGCTAACGACCAGATGATCAAGACCTGGGGTAAAGATAAATCGGTTATCGGAAAAACACTCGAGGAAGCGCTGCCGGAACTTAAGGGCCAGCCTTTTATCGGTATTCTTCAGAATATTTTTAAAACAGGTGTTCCTTACGTGGCGCAGGAAGATAAAGTGGACCTGGTGGTAGATGGTGTTTTGCAGACATATTATTACAATTTTTCTTATAAGCCGCTTCGTGATGCTAATGGTAACATCTATGCCATTATGAATGTAGCAATGAATGTTACAGAATTGGTAGAGGCCAGAAAAAGAGCAGAAGCAAGCGAAGTCGAATACCGTAACCTTGCAGAAGCGATGCCTCAAATCGTATGGACCTCTTCCGACGGAAAATTCGATTATTTCAACCGTAATTTGCTGGACCTGCTTAACTGTGCGGAAAAAGAAGTGAACGAATTTAACTTTGAAGATATCGTACATCCTGCTGATCTGCATTTAGTTAAGAAAAGGTGGGAAGAGAGCATTAGGAATTCGCAGAACTTTGAAATGGAGTATCGAATCCGCGATTCCCGCACCGGCGAATACATCTGGTTTCTCAATCGTGCAACGCCGGTCACAGTGGAAGGTGAGGTGGTAAAGTGGATCGGCACAAGCACCAATATCCATGAGTTTAAGAATCTTGTCGCGCAGAAGGATACTTTTCTTGGGATCGCAAGCCATGAACTGAAAACGCCTCTAACTTCTCTAAAACTTTATGCACAGGTATTAGAAAGAATGTTGAAGAAAACAGGCGACGAAAAAAATGCGCAGTTTGCTAAAAAAATGGATCTTCAGGTTATTAAACTCACTTCGTTAATCGGTGATTTGCTCGATGTCACTAAAATCAATTCCGGAAAAATTCATCTTAATCAAGATGTCTTCGACTTCGAGAAACTGGTTTTGGAGACCGCGGAAGAGTTACAGATGAGTACAATGCATAAAATAGAAATCGAATCGGAGCATGTAGGTATGGTTTTTGCAGACCGTGAACGTATAAGTCAGGTAATCACCAATTTAATTTCTAATGCAATTAAATATTCGCCGGAAGCTGAAAAGATTATTATCGAGGTAACCGGGAATAATGATGAAACTGTTTTCACCGTCCACGATTTTGGGATTGGGATGCCGGAGGAGAAAAAAGACAGGGTTTTCGAACAGTATTACCGGGTCAGCGGCGATGAACAAAGTACTTTTCCGGGACTTGGGCTGGGACTTTATATCGCAGCACAGATCGTAGAACGTTCCCACGGTAAAATCTGGGTAAACAGTGTACTTGGAAAAGGATCAACATTCAGTTTTTCACTTCCTGTGGTGAAAATTTAAAAAGATAAAAATGAATTCAAAAAAAATAATAATAGTCGATGATGACGTTTCGATTCTGGATTCTTTAGGAATAATGCTCGATTTTGAAGGTTTCGAAGTAAATGCCTTCGAACGCGGTTCCGAAATTTTTAATTATGTTGAATCAGTTTCAAAACCCGATATTATCCTTTTGGATATGTGGCTTTCCGGTGAAGACGGTAGAGATATCTGTAAAAGACTGAAAGAAAACGAAATCACTAAAAATATTCCTGTTGTAATGATGTCTGCAAGTCGCGGTCTGGAGCATACTGCAATTCAGTCTGGTGCCAATGCGTTTATCGCAAAACCTTTTGAGATTGACGAAGTGGTAAATAAGTTGAATCAGCTCACGGCATAAAACAGTTATAGTAGGAAATAAAAAAGACAAACCGATAAGTTTGTCTTTTTTTATGATTGAATGCAAAATTTAAACGCGTACAACATCAAAATTAAATGAACTGGTGAAATTCATCTGAAAATTAGAATTCAACCTGTATTTTAATTTCTTTGATATTTCATTTAACAGATTGAAATAATCTGTTCTGTCAGAATCGTCAGTAAGTAAATTTTGGTTATTGATCTTAATTCCCGAATCGTCAAAACGGATAAATTCTAATCCATAGTGGGAATGAAGTTTTTCTAAAAATTTAAGATCTTCTAAAGAGAGTATATTTTCTGACATGGCCTTATGTTTTTGGATTATGTTAGCATATTTACAATTATTGTGCCCTTATTATTTCAGAAAATTATAATCTTCACTTTTTTTAACAAAATTAAAATCTCGGCAAATAAAAACGGCAGCCTAAGCTGCCGTTTTCAAAAAACATTTTAAATAAAGCTTATTTAAAATCTGAATCTTTGAATTGGTTAATCTGGTAAGATTTCACCGTGAAATCCACCGGCATTCCGCCCATATTCTGCGACATTTTGTATGGAAGCTTTACCCCGGAAACTACCTTGTAATCACCGAAAATAGTAGGAACGGTCATTTCTCCCTGAGGACCTTTCTGTATTTTGGTCTCGCCCAGTTTCATGCCTGTTTTTACGCTGTAGTAATAACTGTTTTTATCTTTCTTTACTACGTAAGCATCTTCATTCTCGAATTTTTCAATTCCGGCTAATTTGTAATCTGCGGATTTAGCGAAATTTAATTCTGGGAAAAGTTCCGTTGCGTCAGCAAGTTCTTTTTTAGAATCGTCCGGCATTGGGGATTTCTGTCCCTGCATTTCCATGTAGCCTTCTTTTCCGTCGAAAACAATTTTCTGGAAGGTGTTACCCATCATTTTAATTTCCATTTTCATTTTCCCGCCTTTCGCCTGAATCATATTCATATCGAGATCCATACCCTGTACTTTTGCAGAAGCATCCGTGGTGATAGAATTCACTTTCTGTACTGCAGCTAAACCTCCGATGGCATCGATGTATTTGTCGGCAACCGTAGCTAACGTTACTCCGGCATCCATTTTCTGGGTTGACGGTTTTGCCGCGGGATTTGCTTCAGTGTCATAATATTTTACAGGATAACCTAATTTTTCAAGACCTTCAGCAATATCAGCTGCTTTACCAGCAACAAAAATTCTGCTTTGGTTAGGCATTATCGTACTTTTCACTGCTGCAGAAACATCAGCTGCCGTTACTTTATCTATGGATTTAAGATAATTTGCATAGAAATCTGCAGGCAGATTCTGCACTTTTTCGTTCAGCGCAAATCTCGCGATCGTTTCCGGTCTTTCAAGAGAACGGATGAAATCTCCTTTCAGTTTTGCTTTTGCATTCGCAAGTTCATCAGGTGTTACTTTAGAAATCGCATTCAGTTCGTTCATAAATTCTTTTACCGCTTTATCGGTAACTTCATTTCTAACACTGGAATTCGCGGAAAAATTTGGTGAATATTTACTTGCGGTCATTGATGAATAAGCGCCGTACGTGAAACCGTTTTTCTCACGGAGATTCATGAAAAGTCTCGCTTCACCGCCGCCGCCTAAAATGTAATTGGCGATCATTGACGAGAAATAATTCGGGTCGCTCATCTTCAGGTTATTGATGTTTCCGACAGAAACCACCGACTGAACCGCGGTTGGAACATCGACAACATTAATTTCTGTAGCAGCAACATTAGCAGCCGGTTCTAACGGACTGAAAGTGGTGCTCGATTTTTTCCAGCCTGAAAATGCTTTTTCAATCATTTTTTTAGCCTCGTTATATTTCACATCACCAACTACAACAAGATATGCATTGTTCGGAGCGTAATATTTGTTGTACATATTCTGCACATCAGTGAGCTGAATGTTTTTGATGCTTTCCTGAGTTTCAAATTCACCTCTGGAAGTGTTTTTTCCGTACGTAAGTGCTGTAGAAACACGGTTCGCGATTGAACTTGCGTTTTTTTCGTCAGCTTTCAGACCTTCGATCATTCTGTCTTTGGAGTCTTTAACTTCTGATTCGGAAAATTTAGGCTTTACAATAGCGTCGGCCATTAATCCTAAAACCTGAGGGAAATATTTTGAAAGCGTGTTTGCATTTGCACCGGCTGAAGAGAAATTTAAATTCGCCCCAAGAAAATCAATTTTCTTGTTAAAATCTTCTTTGCTCATCGTCGTTGTTCCACTGCCCAACTGATCTGCCATAATTTGGCTCACCCCAACGATCTTACCTTCGTAAACTGGCGGGCGGTCCATGGAGAGGCTCATATTCACTCTTGGTAATTTGTTGTTTTCAACCACCATTACGGTAAGTCCGTTTTTCAGGGTGAAAGTTTTGGGCTTTGCAATGTTAATTGTTGGCGTAGGGCCGGGTTTCGGCATTTCGTCCTTATTTATTTTTTGCGCAGAAAGCATTCCTGAAATTAAAAATGCTGCCGCGATATATTTAAAGTTGTATTTCATGGATTATTTTTTTTCAGGTAAGTAATTGATGATGATTCTTTGGTTCGGGTTGAGGTATTTTTTCGCCGCATTCATAATATCCTGTCTTGAAACTGAACGGTAAATGTCGAGCTCTTTATTGATGAGGTTGGTATCTCCCATCAGCACATGATTTGTCGCTAAAGAACCTGCAATGCCCTGAATAGATGAGTTTGAGTTTACAAACTGGTTTTCGTACTGGTTCTGAAGTTTCTGGTAATCTTCTTCAGAAATCAAAGTAGTCTGTAACTTTTTAATTTCTGCATCAATATCATTCTGAAGAGTATTTTTAGGCGTAGCACCCATTGGAATCGCGAAGAAAGCAAAGATTCCCGCATCTTCCAAACCTTGGTTGAAAGCCTGAACCTGAAGCGCTTTTTTCTCCTGATCTACAAGTTTTTTGTAAAGTACCGATGATTTTCCGTTGCTCAAATAAGAAGACAACATGTCAAGGGTATAAGCATCTTTTTCTTTGTTCGAAGGTGTTCTGTACGCAAAAACATAAGCCGGAAGCTGAATGTTTTTATCGGTAACCGTTACTTCTTTTTCCTTTGTAATCGGTTCGTCTTTCGGGAAATTCTTAGGATAAACAGTTCCTTTTGGGATGTCGCCGTAATATTCCATGATCCACTTTTTGGTCTGTTCAGGTTTGATGTCCCCAGCCACAACTAAAGTTGCATTGTTCGGCACATAGAATTTTTTATAAAAATCCTGAAATTCTGATAGGGTAGCCGCATTCAAATCCTCCATCGAACCGATGGTTGACCAATGATAAGGATGTTTGGTGAACAAATTGTTCTGTACAGCAGTGAAAAGATTTCCGTAAGGCTGGTTATCCATTCTCAGGCGTTTTTCCTCCTTTACTACTTCTCTCTGCGTATCTACTCCGATTTGGTTAACGGTGCCGCTTTTCAATCTTTCGCTTTCCATCCATAAACCCAGTTGTTCGTTATTGGAAGGGAAAGTTTCATAATAATAAGTTCTGTCATTAGTGGTGTTGGCATTGTTGGTCCCACCGTTTGAGGAAACGATTTTGAACCAGTCGCCACGTTTGATATTTTTGGTTCCCTCGAAAAGCAAATGTTCGAAAAAGTGCGCCATTCCCGTTCTGCCAACAACTTCATCTTTGGCGCCTACGTGATACATTACACCTGTGGTTACTACAGGCGCGGTGTTGTCCTGATGAAGAATGACGTGCAGCCCGTTAGGAAGATCATATTCCTCGAATTTAATTTGCTGTGCATTAATGATCATTCCCAGGAACGATACAGCAGCAGCAGAAAGGAGTCGTTTTTTCATATTATCTTTAAAATTTATGGTATATGTAGCTAAGATAGGGTAAAAGTTACAGCACATTGCTTTTAATTTCTCTCATTTACGGCAATTTTTTTTAGTTTTAAGTACTTTGATTTCTCATGTGTACTTGTTAAGATTAATTATCGTATCTTTGCAGTATAATTTATAAGAGGCAACTGCCTTGCTTTATCTACTACCGTTTAGAATCTACTTTTTTTCTTATCAGTTTTCGCTATTTCGCAGCTGCTTTTATACTTTATCACCTGATTTTTTTGATTTCTTATGGCGTACTGGCGCAGGTTAAGATTTTATTTTCAGGTTAAATTTAGAGGCTAAAGTGAGCCTAATTGGTTATCAGAAACTTAAATACGATTATAATATATGGCAGATTCTTTCTCAAAAAAAGAAAATTTCAAGAAAAAATTACAGAAACAAAAAGAGAAAACGCTAAAGCGTGAAGAGCGCAAAAGCAACAACAACAAAGGGAAGGCATTAGATGAGATGTTCCTGTATGTTGATGCAAACGGGCAGTTAACAGAAACTCCTCCCGGAGAACAAAACCGCGAAGGCATCGACCTGAACGACATTCAGTTGGGCGCAGCGCCAATTGAGGCTGAAGAAACCCTGAAAACGGGAATTGTAACCTTCCTAAGCGATAAAGGTTACGGATTTATTGCAGAAAACGGAACTCAGGAAAATATCTTCTTCCACGAGAACAACTGCGCACACGCCGTTAAAAAAGGCAACAAGGTTTCTTTCGAAAAGGAAAGATCACCGAAAGGTTTTTCAGCTGTTAACATACAGCTCGTAAAATAATAACACAAACATAATTAACAACAATACAATGCAAGAAGGCACAGTAAAATTTTTCAACGAAACTAAAGGTTTCGGATTTATCACTCCATCAAACGGTAGCGAAGACATCTTCGTTCACGTTTCTGGATTAACTACTAAAATCCGTGAAAACGATTTGGTAACTTACGAAGTTCAGCAAGGAAACAAAGGACTTAACGCAGTTAATGTAAAGTTAGCGTAAGCTCCCACCTTTATAAAAATTGATTTAAAGCTCCGTTAGCGGGGCTTTATTTTTGTTTAATTACCGAACTGAATTTAACTTAACACTGAAATCGAAACCGCTTTTGACTTCCGTATATATTTCTTTAAATTTGTTCCCCAAAACTTTTTGCCCAGATGGATTATTTGAAAGGATTAAATGAAGCCCAGTACGAAGCCGTAACCACCTTGGAAGGGCCGCTGATGGTGCTTGCAGGCGCAGGTTCCGGAAAAACCCGCGTGCTGACCATGCGAATTGCCCATCTTATTACCAATCTTGTAGATCCCTTCAATATTCTGGCGCTAACCTTTACCAATAAGGCTGCTAAAGAGATGAAAGAAAGGATTGCGAAAGTGGTAGGGCAGAGCGAAGCCAGATCGCTTTGGATGGGAACCTTTCACTCCGTTTTTGCACGGATCTTAAGAAGCGAAGCCCATTATCTTGGTTTTCCTTCCAATTTTACGATTTACGATTCTCAGGATTCCCTTAATGTAATTAAAAAAGTCCTGAAAGAACTCAATATTGACGCAGACCTTTATAAACCAAAGAAAGTTCAGGCAAGAATTTCAAATTATAAGAATAATCTCATCACCGTTAAAGCATATTTCAACAATCCCGAACTCATTGAAAATGATGAAAGGGCGAATATGAAGCACATGGGTCTTATTTATCAGAAATATGTAGATGTCTGCTACCGGAATGGTTCGATGGATTTTGATGACTTGCTTCTCAGAACAAATGAGTTATTAACCCGTTTCCCGGAAGTTCTCGCGAAATATCAGGACCGGTTCCGCTATATTTTGGTTGATGAGTACCAGGATACCAACCATTCTCAGTATCTTATTGTGAAAGCGCTGGCTTCCAAATTCGAAAATATTTGTGTCGTTGGTGATGATGCGCAGTCGATTTACTCTTTCCGTGGCGCGAATATTTACAATATCCTGAATTTCAAAAAAGATTATCCCGACGCAGTAACCGTTTCCCTCGAACAGAATTACCGTTCAACACAAAACATTGTAAATGCGGCGAATGTGGTAATCTCCAAAAACGTTCAGCAGTTCAAGAAAAATGTTTTCAGTGACAATGAAGAAGGGGAGAAAATTAAAGTGTACCGCTCGCTTTCCGATGCCGATGAAGCGAATTTTGTAGCCTCGAATATCTGGGAACTTCATAATTCCCAGCAGAGAAAGTTTACCGATTTTGCGATTCTATACCGTACCAACTCACAAACCAGAGCATTTGAAGATGCTTTGCGCCGAAAAAACATTCCGTACAAAGTCTTTGGCGGGCTTTCTTTCTATCAAAGGAAAGAAGTAAAAGATTTGGTGGCTTACCTCCGTTTACTGATCAACGAAAACGATGGTGAAGCGCTCTCAAGAATCATCAACTTTCCTGCTCGTGGAATTGGTGAAACTACCCAAAATAAACTGATTGTTTTTGCAGATTCACAGAATGTAGCCATTAATAATGTTTTGGATAACCTCGGAATGTACGCTCCACAGTTGGGTCTTAATAACGGGGTATTGACCAAATTATCAGATTTCTGGGGAATGATTAAAGCCTTTCAGGTGATGCTGAAAACAGAAAACGCTTACACCGTTGCAATGGAAGTTGCCAAACGTACCGGTCTGATTAAGTTTCTGAAAGACGACCAGACTCCCGAAGGAATTTCAAGGGTTGAAAACGTGCAGGAATTAATGAACTCCATGCAGGGATTCATCGAAGAACAGCAGCAGATTGAAGACGGTGACCCGTCACTTTCAAATTTTTTAGAGAATATTGCGCTTTCTGCCGATACGCAGAATGATAAAAAAGAAGATGGCGACCAGGTTTCGCTTATGACCATTCACCTTTCCAAAGGACTGGAATTCCCGATTGTGCATTTGGTAGGGCTCGAAGAGAATCTTTTCCCCAGTTTCATGAGTTCATCTACCCGTGAAGAACTGGAAGAAGAGCGCCGTTTGTTTTATGTGGCTTTAACGAGAGCCGAAAAACAGGCTTTTTTCTCTTACGCAGTTTCCAGATTCCAGTGGGGGAAAATCACCGATGCTGAACCGTCGCGCTTTTTAAGTGAGATGGATTCTGCTCATCTGGAATTTATCAATCCGGCCATCGAAAGCCGCTTCGTCAATCATTCCGGTTTGAAATCAAATATATTTGATGACGGTCCAAGTGAGCCAAGATATTTTAAGAAAAAGGAAGAAAAGAAAAGCATTCAGCGGAATGAGCCTTTACCTGTTCCACAAAATCTAAAACCTGTAGCGACAGCAAAAATTACCAATCCTAGCGGCCTTTCGTCCGAAAATATTGAAGTGGGCGATAAGGTAAGACACGACCGGTTTGGTGTGGGTGAAGTTTTATTTTTAGACGGAACAGATCCGCAAAACATCAAGGCAAAAGTGAAATTTCAGCATGAAGGTGAGAAAAACCTGATCCTGAAATTTGCCAAGCTCACGAAGATTTAAAAACAATTTTTCATAAAGAAAAACGCGCCTTTTGGCGCGTTTTCTAATTTCTTACTTCCGTAATTCACATTCTTGCTACCGTAAGTTCAATTCTTGCCACCGTAAGTAACATTCTTGCTACCGTAAGTTCAATTCTTGTCACCGTAAGTTCAATTCTTGCCACCGTAGCTAACATTCTTGCCACCGTAAGTTCAATTCTTGCTACCGTAAGTAACATTCTTGCCTCCGTAAATCACATTCTTGCCCCCGAAAACAATATTCTTGCGTCCTATTTTACTAACTCCTCAAACAACCGTTCAAATGTTGCATCCAAATCCGTAGTTTTCCCCGGATGCGGACGTGAAGTCTGGATCACCGAACTCCTAACTGCTGTCAGCCAGCGGAA
The DNA here is from genome assembly GCF_019195395.1 of Kaistella faecalis. Lineage (NCBI taxonomy): Bacteria > Pseudomonadati > Bacteroidota > Flavobacteriia > Flavobacteriales > Weeksellaceae > Kaistella > Kaistella faecalis. The sequence continues at coordinate 411,088 of NZ_CP078067.1, read as the reverse complement.
ACGTTCAGGAATATCAAAAGCCCCAATTTCTCCGCCTTCTTTTTCACCTCTTGCAACATGTTTGAAATTTTCAAGATTTTGTAGAATGTCTGTAAAATCAATTTCACACTGCATCAGTTCAAATTTTTTCGGACAAAGATGAAATTCCACCCGAATGTACTTTTCTTTTTTAGAAAACATCACGAGGCCGATATTGAAAAATTCTTCTCTTTCAACTTTGGGAACCAGCCTGATTACCGCGTATTCGTAAATTTTAACCTCTTGCATTTTTCGCTTCGTTTACAAAGTTATGGGAATTCTCGAGTCGGGTTTTCAGGAAATTAAAATACACTTCTTTAATTTCTTCCGGTGAATCATCGGTATCGTTCCACTGCAGCCATTCCATAGGAATAAGTTCTACAATCTGGCGCAGAATGGTTTCATTTAAAACTGTTTTGGCAAAAGCATCAGCTTCATCAAGCATCGAAGCCTGGCGAAGAAGGACGTGATCTTTTATATAAGCAAAAGGGCTCAGCGCATGCTTTTCAAAATTCATCCACGAATGATGGAAGTAGAACGAGGCGCCATTATCAATCACCCAAAGTTCCTTATGCCACATCAGCAGATTGGTATTCTTAAAAGTTCTGTCGATATTTGTAATAAATGCATCGAGCCACACAATTTTTGAAGCGAGAAGTGAGTCGATTTTTACGGAACCGTCATACGCAATGGCTCCGGAAAGAAAATGCAGCGCAAGATTTAAACCTTCTGAGAATTTAAGTAAATCCTGAATTTCTTCGTCGCCTTCGGTTCTCCCGAAATCAACATCAAGATTGGCAAAAACAAGTTCGGGAATCTGCAAACCGAGAATTTCCGCGATTTTTCCGCCTAAAAGTTCGGAGATCAACATTTTTACGCCGTGGCCGCCACCACGGAATTTCAAAACATATTTAAAATCGTCATCTGCCTCTGCCAAAGCCGGCAGCGACCCGCCCTCACGAAGCGGTAAAATATAGCGCATCACCGTAACGGTGCGTAAACTTAAATCCTGAGTCATGCCGTAAAAGTACGAAAAAGGTAAGGCAAATTGGGTAATGTAAAAAGTATGATGTTTAAAGTGCAGGGAGTCAGAACGATATTCATAGGCGAAAACATCAGTCGTTATGATACGGTTTTCCCTGAAGGATTTGGTCGGCGCGGTAAATTTGTTCAACAAAGAAAAGCCGGATCATCTGGTGCGTGAAAGTCATCTTAGATAAAGACATTTTTTCGTTGGCCCGCTGGTAAATCTCGTCTGAAAAACCATAAGCTCCGCCAATAAAAAAAGATACTTTTTTTACGGAGGAATTCATCCAGTTATCAATTTTACCGGCAAATTCGCGACTGGTGAACTGTTTTCCGTTTTCGTCGAGTAGAACGACAATATCAGAGTTTTCGGTGTGACTGAGGAAAAGTTTGGCTTCTTCTTTTTTCAGAAGTTCGGGCGAAAGATTTTTGGCATTTTTAACGTCGGAAATTTCTGTAATTTCGAAATTCCAATGCTTTGGAAGCCGGTTTTGGTAGTACTTTACAAGGCCGGCAATTTCCTTATCGTCGGTTTTGCCAATGCACAGCAAATTGATTCTCATTTCTTATCTTTGTTCTGCAAATATAGATTAATGGGTATTAAAACTCCTAGATTCCTCCTGAAAATCCATCAGTATCTCGATGATATTCATATTCCTGTATTAGGAATTTCGCTTTGGAAAATGTTCGAGATATACGGTCAGGGTGTTTTTAAAATGCAGATTGGGCGCAGCGCCGCAAGTATTTCCTGGAGCTTTTTTCTGAGTCTGTTTCCGTTTATCCTGTTCCTGCTTTCGCTGCTGCCGTATCTGCCGCATTACGATAAACTTCAGTTCTATATTTTCGAGGTGCTGATGCATAATATCTTCCCGGCGCATATTCAGCACGATGTTTCTTCTTATATACAGACTTTCATCATTCCGAATATGAAGAACATCAGCAATCTTACCATTATTTTTGCGATGATCTTTGCGGTGAACGGCACGCATTCGCTGATCAACGGTTTTAATATTCACACGAATCTGCAGCGCGGCGTGGTGAAGGAATATATTGTTGCTTTTTTTATCACCATTGCGTTTATCGTGCTCATTATAGCATCTCTGCTGGGAGTTTATTACAGCGAAGTGGTTCTGAAACTTTTCACTCCGGAAATAAATATTTCCTGGCTCGTAAAAAATATGTCGAAGATCATAGGATTTTTCTCGTTTCCTGTTTTCTATTTTATTTTACTGGCGCTTTTTTACTGGGTAGGATGTCTTAAGATTACTTCGTTTAAACAGGCAATGCCCGGCGCGGCGCTAACAACAGTTCTGTTTGTAGTGTTGGCTTATGTTTTTACGATTTATGTGCGTGACTTTGCCCGTTATAATGTCCTTTACGGCTCTATCGGGACTATTATTCTGGTAATGGTTTGGGTTAACCTGAACATTATTTTGATTCTTCTGGGAAATGAACTGAATATCGCAATTAAAAAAGTACGGGTAGAAAAAATGATTGCCGATGAAATGAAACACAATGCACAGCAGTTTAATCCCGAACTTCTTCCTGATTTAGAAGAACCGGATGATACCCATACCGTGAAAATTTAATGTGAGGGTTTTAATCCTGATCAACCGTTTTTTTTCGGAAATTTTTCAAGATAAGATAACCTGAAATTCCTGATATGAGGGATGCCATGAGGATGGCAAATTTAGCCTCGTCCTGAATTTCCGGATGTCCTTTAAACGAAAGCAGGGCGATGAAGATCGACATGGTGAAACCAATTCCTGCAAGTAAAGCGGTTCCGATCATTTGCGGCCATGTACTGTTTAGTGGCAGGTTGCTGATTTTCAGTTTAACGAAGATGTAGGAAAATAAATTGATGCCTACCAATTTTCCCAGGAAAAGTCCCAGAATAATTCCATAGCCCAAACTGCTGAAAAGTCCGTCAACCATTCCTGCTTTAAAGGTGATATTGGTGTTGGCCAGCGCAAAAATTGGCATAATAAGAAAACTTACCGGAAGATGCAGCTGCTGCTCCAATTTTTCCAGCGGCGATATTTCTGTTGTAGAAACATTCGTAGGAATTGTAAACGCTAGCAGCACACCCGCAATGGTTGCGTGAATCCCGGAATGGTGCATGAAATACCAAAGCAGCACACCGGGAATAAGATAAAAAATATGTTTCTTGACATTGAAGAAATTTAATGTCACCAATAAAGCGACCATCAACCCACTCAGACCCATATAATTCCAGTGAATCTGGTCGGTATAGAAAATCGCGATCACCATAATTGCACCCAGATCATCCACAATTGCCAAAGCGGTAAGGAATATCTTTAATGAAAGGGGTACACCTTTTCCCAGAAGAGAAATAATTGCTAACGAAAATGCGATATCGGTTGCCATGGGAATTGCCCAACCATTGGCATATTCGGTCCCGGTGTTGAACAAAAAATAAATCAATGCAGGCACTACCATACCTCCCACAGCAGCTACGATAGGTAACGAAGCATTTTTCAGACTCGAGAGCTCACCTTCAACAATTTCCCTTTTAATTTCCAGACCAACGAGAAGGAAGAAAATCGCCATCAGACCATCATTAATCCAGATGCTGATCGGGTAGTTGAGCTGAAACATCTCGGTGCCAATTTTTTTGTCCAGCAAATTCTGGAATGCCGGGCCCAGAGATGAATTTGCGATCAACAGCGAGACGGCAACACACAAAATAAGTAAAATACCCGAAGACTGGGAATTGTGAATAAATTTTTTGAAATAGTCGGTAATAACCATAAATATTTTTTTTAAAGTCGTTTAACTCTCGAGACGCCATTGATGTTTTTAAGCTGTTTGAAGGTTTCTTCCAGTTGGCTTTTGTTTTTTACTTCGAGATTGATGTTTCCCAAAAATATTCCGTTGTTGGATTCTATCGACATACTCTTCATATCCATGTTCATCGAATTACTGATGACCGCAGTGATGTCATTAATCATACCCATTCTGTCAAGTCCTTCAATTTCGATTTTAATTCTGTTTTTGAAACTTTCTTCGTTCACCCATTTCGCAGGTAAAACTCTGTAATCGTATTGTGCGCGGAGGTTTATGGCATTTGGGCAGGCATCGTTGTGCACTTTAATACCGTCTGAAATGGTTATAAAGCCGAAGATTTTGTCGCCGGGGATTACGGTGCAGCATTTGGCGAAAGAGTAGTTCATCTTTTCTTCATCCTTCCCAAAAACAATCATATCGAGATTGGTTTCCGGAGCCTCAGTAAACTCTGTATTTTTTGTCGGAGATTTTCGGAAACGCTGGATGAAATTGCTGAAAATTCCTTTTCCCTCGGTATATTTTTTAATGTCACCTATATCCAGATTACCGTTCTGGAAACTCAGAAACAGTTCCTGCGAAGTCTTCAGATTAAAGAATTTCTGCATTTTATTGATTTCCTCATCATTAAAATTCAGTTTGGCGTGGCGCATTTTTCTCTGAAGGATTTCTTTCCCTTCTTCAACCAACTGATTTTTTTCTGAATTCAGAATCGCCTTAATTTTCGATTTTGCTTTGGAGGTGACGACAAAGTCGAGCCAGTCGGGCTTGGGCTTTTGGTTCTGGGACGACAGAATGTCCATCTGGTCACCGTTTTGCAGAACGTATGAAATTGGAACCAGCTTGCCGTTGACCTTTGCGCCCAGACATTTTGTGCCTAAATCAGAGTGAACCGAAAACGCAAAATCGAGCGCAGTAGAACCGATGGGAAGGATTTTAATTTCACCTTTCGGAGTAAAAACAAAAACTTCCTTTGAGTAAAGATTAAGTTTAATATTGTCTAAAAGTTCTGTCGTGGTAAGCGATTGCTGATTTTCCAAAACCTCACGGATCTCAGTAACCCAAGTATCGAAGTTTTTTTCGTCGCTGTTTTTGCTGAATCCTTCTTTGTATTTATAATGTGCAGCAACACCTTTTTCGGCAATATCATCCATCCTTTCGGAGCGGATCTGCACTTCAATCCATTTTTTGTCAGGACCCAAAACCGTCAAATGAAGACTTTCATATCCTGTAGAACGCGGCTGCGAAATCCAGTCGCGCATTCGTTGCGGATTGCTGTGATAAAGGTCGGTTACAATCGAATATATTTTCCATGCGAGGAATTTTTCGTTCTTTGCGTCAGATTTATAAATTATCCGGATGGCGTAATTATCGAAAACTTCGTCAAAAGTTACATTTTGCTTCAGCATTTTCCTGTAAATGGAAGAGATTGCTTTCGCACGGCCTTTGATTGAGAAATTTAAACCCTCATCCCTGAGTTGCTCGGAAACTTCTTTTTTGAACTCTTCAATATATTTTTCACGGTTTTCTTTGGCAAGTTCCAGACGTTCTGAAATATCAAAATAAACATCCGGATTGTTAAACTTTAAAGAGAGATCCTCAAGCTCAGATTTAATGTTATAAAACCCGAGCCGGTGGGCAAGGGGAGCGTAGATATAGACTGTTTCTGACGCAATTTTCTTTTGCTTGTCCGGCGTCATACTATCCAGTGTGCGCATATTGTGCAGCCGGTCTGCAATTTTGATGAGAATTACCCGAAAATCTTCAGAAAGGGTAAGGAGAAGCTTACGGTAATTTTCAGACTGAATCGAAATATTCTGGTGATTCATCACCGAGATTTTGGTCAATCCGTTTACAATATCGGCGATTTTTTTTCCGAAGATTTTTTTGATGTCTTCGTAGGTATATTCCGAATCTTCGATAACGTCGTGAAGCAATGCACAAGCGATTGATGTTGCTCCCAAACCGATTTCGTTGGCAACGATTTTTGCCACCTCGATGGGGTGGTAAATGTAGGGTTCACCGGTTTTTCTGCGCTGGTCTTTGTGGGCATCCAAAGCAATATCGAACGCTTTCCGGATGACTTTGTTCTGCTCTTCATCCAGAGTGCGGTAAGTATTGGAAATTAAATCTCTGTAGCGCGCAAGAATTTCCTTATTTTCCTGTTCTAAATCGTATACCATTAAAGAAATTTTTTTTCAGTATACGAAAATAGGTAAAAATGGATAATTATTGAGTTACTTATTTAAAAATACCTCCTCGGTGCCGGATTGAAACGAAAACAGAAATAAAAAAATCCGCTTCAACATTCTGAAACGGATTTTTAGGTGTTTATTCTCCTTTGCCAAAAAGTACTTCCGAATTCATCCCGTTATGTTGGGTATGATGCTTCATTTCCTGAGAAGAGAAAATCTGTGATTTTGCGCGGAGTGTCGCAATTCTTTTCAGGTAGTCCAGAGACATTGCATCCCGGAATTTTATATTTTCGAAATAGTTATAGTGAATGACATTATTCTCTGAAAAGATTTTTAAAGCCTTCTCTTTTAAGGTAGGATCATCCACTTTAACACTAATTGCCAGGCTTTCGTCTTCAAGAGTCGTATCATCTTTAAAGAAAAATTGCCACAGCGAGGTTTTTACGTCCCGCGAAACAGGTTCTTCATGCAGGTACATGATGTAATCTGAATTATCAAAACCTGCATTCTCTAAGTCTTCAGAAATTTTCTTAGACTGACTTTGGCTTCTGAATAAGCCTGTGATGATTGAAGCCATAATTAAGGTTTTTAAATTTCTATTACAAATTTTACGAAAAAAATATGAAGTCTGCAAATTTTTATGTAATTGTTTTACAGATCCGTAGTATAAGCAGGTTTCGTTTAAGAACGATATTTAATAATCAAAAGATTATTTCGTTATATTTGAAAATAAAAAGCAAAAATGATCAGATTCATTGCCATATTACTGCTTGCTTCCCAGACGTTTCTCGCTCAGAATACCGCACAAAAATTAGAAACAGCTACCAAAAATCTGCTTAGTTCCGCGCCGGCTTATTCGGCGAATCTGTCGCTCTATGTTGTGGACGAAAACGGTAATTTTATCTATGAACATAACGGAAACCAAGGACTTTCTAGCGCGTCAACACAGAAGATATTTACTGCAGCGGCTGCGTTGGAAACCTTAGGAAAGAACTATCAGTATACGACTACAACTTCCTATTTGGGAGATATTTCAGGCGGAAATTTGACCGGAAATCTCTATATCTATTCCAACGGTGATCCCACTTTAGGAAGCTGGCGTTACGAGAGTTATAAACCTGAAAATTTTAAACAAAAATTCATTGATGCGCTCAAACAGAAAGGGATTTCAAAAATCTCGGGCGATTTGATTATTGATGATTCTTATTTTGATTTTCAAACGGTTCCAGGTGGCTGGCCGTGGAACGATTTAGGGAATTACTACGGTGCAGGAGTCTGGAGTGTCAACTGGCGCGAAAACCAGTTCGATATCAGCATGAACGGCAAGGAAATGAAGGGTGTAAACGTAGATCTTCCAAATGTAACCTGGGTAAATGATGTTAGAGCAGCCGGCAGTTCAGACCAGAGTTTAATTTATACTGCGCCTTATTCGGACGTGGCTTACATTAACGGTACACTTCCGGCAAAAGCAATTACAGTTTCTGGCGCAACACCTAATCCGCCACTGACTTTGGGAGCCGAAATTGCCAAGTGGTTTCAGGAATCGGGAATTAATTTCACCGGAAAAGTTATTTCAACTTCAATGCAGAGAATTAAAGGCGAAAAAATGCTTAATGCTCCTAAAAACAACATCATTTTGGAATACAAATCACCAACCCTGGATAAAATCGTATACTGGTTTTTGCGAAAAAGTGTGAACCTTTATGGTGAAACCTTCATCAAAACCTTAGGAAAAGAAAAGAAAAACCAGGGAAGCTTCGATGCAGGAGTCGATTTTCTTAAAGAATTCTGGAAAGGCAAAGGAATCAATGCGGCCATGATTAATTTCGCTGACGGAAGCGGTCTTTCGCCTCAAAATTATGTTTCTGCGCGAGCTGAGGTTCAGGCACTGCTGTGGAGCCGCAAACAGCCTTGGTTCAATGAGTTTTTTGAAGGTTTTCCTACTCAGGGTAACGGTATGAAAATGAAAAGCGGTACGATGAAAGACACCAAATCTTTTGCGGGCTATCATACATCCAAAGATGGCAAAAAGTATGTTTTTGCGATCATCATTAATAACTACCAGAGTTCTAACCTGAGTGATGCGCTGTATAAAGTTTTAAATGTTTTAAAGTAATCTAAAAGTTTAAAATGAAACGCAGAAGCTTTCTCTCGAAAATCAACAACTGGGTCATTTATATTCTGCTTACACTTGCTGTTACGGGCGTAGTAGTTGCATCTGTTATTCTGATTAATTATTTGAGAAAGGAAGAGATTAAAAGGATTGAACTTTTTGCTACCGCTATCAAATACCAGCAACAGGAAGAAATTCTTGTCGATCCCAACATGCTGGAACTCATTTTTCAGATTAATAATACCAATAATACAATCCCGGTGATTGTAACCGACAGGAATAAAAAACCACTCGGACCCGATTTCCAGCGAAATATCCCCGAAAATGTTTCAAAAAATCCCCAGAAGATGATTTCGCTGCTTAAAAAGATGGAAAGTTCTTATCAGCCAATTGAGCTACAGATGCCGGATGGGAATAACCAGTACGTTTTTTATACGAACTCCAATCTTCTTAATAATTTGCGGTATACTCCTTATATTCTTGGACTTCTGGTGGTGGCATATATTTCATTTTCCTTCTGGTTTCTAAGAACCATTAAAAAAACTGATGAAGGCTACGTTTGGGCAGGTTTGGCCAAAGAAACTGCGCACCAGATCGGCACGCCGCTATCTTCAATGATTGGATGGATCGAAATTCTCCGCATGGAAAACGAAAACAGTCAGGGCGTGAAAGAGATCGAAAATGACATCAACCGACTGAAAACCATTTCCGAAAGATTTTCTAAAATCGGATCTGTACCAGAGCTGAATGACCTTAATATAAATGAAACGCTACAGCAGAATTACGATTACCTGAAATCCAGAATTTCATCAAAAGTAAGATTCATGCTTGTTCTTCCGAAACGGGAAATTCTGATTCCACACAATCGGATTCTCCTCAGTTGGGTGATCGAAAATATTGTAAAAAATGCTGTAGACGCCATGAAAGGTGAGGGCAAACTGGAGATTGACCTCTACGAAAAACATAAAAGCATCATCATCGATTTTAAAGACAGCGGGTCTGGAATGACGAATTATCAGGCTTCGAATGCCTTCAAAGCTGGTTACTCGACCAAAAAACGCGGCTGGGGTTTAGGACTTTCGCTTGCAAAAAGAGTAATAAAAGAGTATCACCGCGGCGATATTAAAATAGCCCACAGCGAAGTAGGAAAAGGCACAACGTTCAGAATCACCATGAGGAATTCTTAGGCCTAAACACGTAACGTGCTGAGACTTAAAATGCAGTTATAATATATTCCGTAATTTCGTGGAAACTAAAAACCATCGAAATGAAAAAACTAATGCTTGCACTGTTTCTAGTAACAGGAATATTGGGAAATTCCCAGATTTTAAACATGATTAAGGATAAGGTGAAAGACAAAACGATGTCTTTAGCCGGCGATAAAGTGGTAAATGCGATTACTACCGAAGCAATCACCACTAATTTTAAGGATTGTAACACTGCAGATGTAAAAAAGCCTGATTTTGCAGCTAATAAAAAATTTGTAAGCCTTTGCAAAGAATCTTTCACTCAGGATAAAGGTTATGTTCTCAGCCCGGGTTACTATCAACTGGAACTTAAAAGTTTTTGCCTGAAAGCGGGAACCTACGCACCAAGCAAAGGTGACGGTTATCTTTTCGCGCCGTTAAAAGGTCCTAAAGAGGAAATAATCAATGCTTTGGTTAAAAACTGGTACAATCATCAGGACATTCCACAACAGCAGGTCCAGTCTCTGGTTTGGGCGGTTATTGCTAAATCGAGTCTCAAAAACCTGAGCACCGAGAATAAAGTGGTTGCTGCAAGGCTTTTAAGCAAAGATCAGTTGCTGAAATTATCTAAAATGGGGTTGGATTTTATTCCTGCCGATCTTATGAACAGGGCAAAAAGCAATCTGCCCCAACCGGTCCAGATTGCTCTTGATGCTGAAAACAAGATAAGGAATTTCTTCGCTTCTTCGTCATCTTCAAGTTATGATGAACTTGAAAGGCTTGCCATGATTTCGGGAGTTAATCCGGAAAAATCTGCGGTAGAATACGGGACATGGGGTCTCCATCCGGACGGATACTGGGTGGCGTACCAACCGCATGGTTACAGGGAAATGACCGTAAAAATATATGTTCCTGATAATTTAACTTCAGTCAGTTTTACTCCTTCCGATCAAGTGGCCGTACCTGCAAACACGTCAAGCCAAAGGCTGATGCTGTCGGATATGCTGAACTGTAAATAAAAATTAAAATAATTTTTCTGATTCTTGCACGAATAATAATATTAAATAAAAGTTTCGGCGCCGCGGGCGCCGAAACTTTTATTTTAACTTCGTGTAATTCACATAATAATTTGCATCAAATTCAACCGGATTGGCAGCCTTCAATTTTACCGTTTGCCATTCTGAAGTGGGATTTAAAAGCTGCTGGTTTTTCAACCTCAATGGCATTGAAAATTTATCGATCACATTGCTGTAGCGGAATTTCAGTGTGTTTCCGTTTTGAGAATATTCTAAAACCGGAATTTTAGCTGTCCTTAAATATTGATTGAAAACCAGTGAGAAATCAATTCCCGACTTCGAAGAGATGTAATCTTCAACCTGTTGTGTGGTAACTGTCTGGTGATAAAAATCTTTGTTCAGACCCCTTAAGATCTGGCGGAATTTTTCGTCATCATTAATAACCTGGCGAATCGTGTGGAGCATATTTGCGCCTTTGTAATACATATCGCCGCTGCCTTCGTTTCTAACTCCGTACTGACCGATGATTGGGATGTCGTTTTTAATATTGTGGCGGATTCCCTGAACATATTTTTCCCCTGAATTTTTATCCATGTAGTTCTCAGTGAAAAGTGTTTCAGAATAGCTGGTAAAACCTTCGTGAACCCACATGTCAGCCTGATCTTTCGCAGTGATATTATTCGCAAACCACTCATGGCCGGTTTCATGAATAATGATAAAATCCCAGTTCAAACCAACTCCGGTTCCGGACAGATCTCTGCCCAAATAGCCGTTTTTGTATTTGTTTCCGTAAGCTACATTGCTTTGGTGTTCCATGCCAAGGTACGGAGTTTCTACAATCTTGTAAGAATCCTCGTAGAAGGGATAGGGACCGAACCAATATTCAAACGCTTTCATCATAGGTTTTACCTGTTCAAACTGTTTTTTAGCTTTTTGCAGATTATAGTCAAGCACCCAGTAATCCAAATCCAACTTACCTTTTTCACCTTCGTAATAATCTTTGAAATTCACATATTTTCCGATGCTTGGAACAATAGAGTAGGCGTTGATAGGATTTTTAACTTCCCAGGTAAACGTATTTTTGTTTTTTTCTGACGTCTGCGAAATCAGTCTTCCGTTCCCGACACCGACAAGATCTTTCGGCGTAATAATTTTCATCACGATCCCGTTATCGGGTTCGTCGCTCCAGATGTCTTTTACAGGTAGCCATACAGAAGTTCCAATTCCTTCCTGTGCAACACTTACGAACGGATTTCCGTTGTCATCCTGTTTGAAAACCCAGCCGCCATCCCACGGAGCGTTTTGCGCAATAACCGGGTTTCCGGAATACTGAATCGTGAAAGAATGGATGTCGCCTTTTTTGTAGTCTTTTTTAGTTTCAATAAAAATGAAATCACCATCGCGTCTTGAGGTGCAAAGTTTTACGTCAGAATCAATGATTTTGTATTGCATTGGTTGCTGTAAATCGATCTGGAAAACAGGATTAGTGATATCTTTTACGATTTCGAACGTTATCTTATTGCTTCCAGTAACGGATTTGTTCTGAATATTGGGTTCAACAGCAATTTCATATTTCTTAACATCCCAAAAATTTCTGTAAACGGTATTAGAACCTTTTAAAGTGTCCTGTTTACTGAAGTTTTGAGCAGAAAGCGCTGTGGAAGCCAGCATGAGCAATAAAAATGATTTATTCATGAAAAGTAATTTCTTTAAAGAACAAATATAATATTTAAATAATGTATACGGCGCATTTTGCTCGGGGTTCGCTTAATGTTGTTAAATTTCAGTATTTTTGAAAATTAATTTCATTCATCACATTAACTTTGAAATTTAAAAGTAAAAATACACCTATGAAAATCAGAACCCTAATCGCAGTTTTTGCATTTACTATATTGGTTTCCTGTAATAAAGACAAAGAAATCCTCAATACTTTAAACGACTACAATATTTCCATGGAAAGTAAAGGTTACCATTTTGGTGATGCTTTAACATTGCCGAAAGATGTGACAGAAAATGCAGAAAGCATCTCGATAAGTTTTGGAGATAAGGAGACTTCGAAACTGCTTGTGGATCCTGAATTTTTCACTTTAGGAGATAACGCGGTAACTTTCAACATCAAAAAGAAGAATGGCGAAATCATTACCCAGGACGCCACGATTAATGTTTTTGCTAAAACTCCCGAAGCTAAACTGAACTATGAAATTGTAAAAGAATATCCGCACGATCCGAAAAATTTTGTGCAGGGATTTCAACTCGAAGAAAACACGGTATATGAATCTGATGGACAACAAGGATCATCACAAATTTTGAAATATACTTTAGGAAGTACAACTCCTATTGTTTTCACAAAGCAACCCAAAGAATATTTTTCTGAAGGATTAACCATTGTAGGGGATAAAGTTTATCAATTAACATGGTTAACCAAAAAAGGTTTTATCTATATCAAAAGTGATCTGAGTTTGATCAGCGAATTTGCTTATCCAAATGTAATCGGCGAAGGCTGGGGATTAACTTACGATAACAGAAATTTAATTTTATCTGACGGAACCAAGAATATTTATTTCCTTGACGTTAAAGATCCTTCAAAAATTGTACGTTATATTTCGGTCGCCGGAAATACCGAAGCTTACGATCAGCTGAATGAACTGGAATATTATAAAGGTCATATTTACGCCAATGTATGGCAAAAACCGGTTATCCTGAAAATTAATCCGGCAAACGGTGAGGTGGTAGGAAAGTTTGATTTTACAGAAATTGCTAAAAAACACACTACCAATTCTGATGATGTTTTAAACGGGATTGCTTTTAAAGGCGATAACATGTTGATCACCGGAAAGAATTGGGATAAAATTTATGAAGTTGCCATAAAATAAACTGAAAAGTTACGATATGAAATGACGTTCAAAAAAACGTCATTTTTTATTTAAATTTGATAAATATTCTGTTGTTTTGAAATCACTTGGTCTCATCTTTTTCTTCCTTACGTGCGTAATGTCTGCGCAGCAGAATACAGCTTTCGATTCATTGAAACTGAAAGGTGTAGAAGATTTGCTGGTTGATGATTACGGAAACATTTATCTTTACAGGAACAAGGATTTCAGTTTTACAAAATACGATTCGCTGGGCAAGCAGAAAGGAAAACTGATGCTTACACTGCCCTTTAAAATTCAGTCGGTTCAGAATCCTCTAAGCATTCCTTCTTTTTCAGAAAACGCTCAGGAGCTTAAATTTTATGATCAGAATCTGAATGAAATCCAGACGGTTAATTTCCGACAGAAATTTGGCTTTATCAAAATGGTTTATGCCGAAGATTTACAGCAAATCTGGTTGCTTGATGAAAGCACGAAACGCCTGATTCAGTATAATTTCCGGGATGAAAGAATCATTAATTCCTATCCTTTAAATGTTGATTTTGAAAATATTAATGATTTACTGGTTTTCAACAGTCAGGTTTATTTGCTGACTGCTGATGAACTTCTCATCTGCAATTTTAAGGGAGATAAAATTTTAAATATTCCTGTTAATCAAGGTAGAAGGCTGCGTCGCGAAAATGGGAATATTCACGTTATCGGCAGAAATACTGTTCATCTTTTCGAGGACCGTATGCTGAGAATAATTTTCGAGGCCGTAAATTCGCAGATTGTGGATAAAAACTCAGCCGCTTATTTTGGAATCGGTGACCATAAACTTTATCTTTACCCGCTCAATAATTAACTGAAAGAAAGGGTAATTTTCAGGCAGTACAGCTCATTCATAATCAAATAATTTTTTACAGATGCACATTGCGGTTACAGGAAACATAGGCGCGGGAAAAACAACGTTAACAAACATGCTTGCCAAACATTACAGTTGGGATGCCCAGTTTGAAGATGTAGATCACAACCCGTATTTAGAGGATTTTTATGCCGATATGAGCAAGTGGAGTTTCGCACTGCAGATTTATTTTCTTGGAAGCCGTTTCCGACAGGTGAAAGAGATCCGCGAAAGTGGTAAAAACATTGTTCAGGACCGTACAATTTATGAAGATGCCCATATTTTCGCAGAAAACCTGTATGACATGAACCTTTTATCAGACAGAGATTTCAATAATTATACTTCGGTTTTTAACCTGATGAAGAGTTTCGTTTCGGCACCGGATTTGCTGATCTACCTGAAATCTGATGTTCCGAATCTCGTAAAGAAAATTTATAAAAGAGGCCGCGATTATGAAGCGACAATTTCTATAGAATATCTTTCGAAACTGAATCAGAAATACGAAAAATGGATTTCAACCTACAACGAGGGTAAACTCCTGATCATCGAAGTTGATGATTTGGATTTTGTGGAAAGACCTGAAGATTTCGGATTTATTTTAGAAAGAATTGAGTCGCAGATGCACGGACTTTTCTAAAACGCGGGACATGAGATGAATGCTGAACGCTTTTTACATTAAAAAAAACCTTCAACTCAACCGCCATGATCAAAGTACTTCATAATAATACATGTTCTAAATCCAGAGCGATTCTGGAACATTTAGACGAGAATAACGTTCCCTTCGAAATCATCGATTTCATGGAAACACCGCTGACAGAAATGGAGCTTACAACGCTTCTCAAAAAACTGAATACAGACGTTCAGGGACTGATCAGAAAAAATGACAGACTCTACCAGGAAAAATTCGCCGGAAAAGAATATTCTGACGAAGAATGGATTAAAATTCTCACTGAAAACCCTTCTTTAATCCAAAGACCAATCCTGATAAAAGGCCCGGTAGCAATGGTCGGAAGACCAATTGAAAATGTGAGGTTTTTTATTGAAAAATAATTCAGACTATTTTCTCAAATCCATAAATGCCGCTTCAGGTGTTGAAAATTTAAAATCAAATCCCAGAGATTTGATTTTTTCATTACTGGCTCTCGTACCTTCCAAAATGATAGAACTCATTTCTCCGAAAACTGTTCTAATAATAAAAGCCGGCACGTTTATCGGCAGAAAAAATTTGCTTGAAATTGTGGCAAGTGATTTCATGAATTGCTTATTATTTGGAGCGGAATCTGCAACTGCATTGAATTTTTCATTCATATCACTGTTTTCCACTGCAAAAATGTACATATTAATGAGGTCGTCAATGTGAATCCAGTTCATCCATTGTTTCCCCGATCCAACTGCTGAACCGATATTGAAATCAACTGTTTTCTTCAGCATGGGAAATGCTCCGCCATTTTTTGCCAGAACCATCGCGGTTCTTAAGCATACAACCCTGTCAGCCAAATCCGAAAAATTATCGGCCGCCTCTTCCCAGTCTTCACAGAGTTTCGCGAGAAAATCGTTTTGAATAATTCCGTCATTCTCTTTCAGAAGCTTATCTGAGGTGAAGGTTCCGTAGTAATTAATTCCAGATGCCGAAATAAATGATTTCAGATGCACATTATGCTTTACGCAATATTCTTTCAAAAGATTCGCGGTATCAATCCGGCTCGAAAACAGTTCTTTTTTATAATCCTCAGTCCATTTCTGGCTGATATTTGCACCGGCGAGATGAATAATACAGTCAAGATTTTCGAAAGCTTTTGGGTCGATGAATTTTTCGGTAATATTCCAGTAAAACTCTTCAGATTTATCAGTTTTCTGCCTTGTCAAGAGTCTTACATTATGATTTCTGTCCTTGAGTTTTCTAACCAAAGATTTCCCGATAAGTCCGGTTCCACCGGTAATTAAAATATTCATCTTTTTTTAAAGCATCATAACGCCCGGTATTTTTCCTACTTCTTTATAAATATTAATTACCTGATCCGCATCCATCACGAAGGCATTCATATTTAAAGACGTGTACTTCCCGTTCTTACTTTCTTTTGTGGTCAATGTAAATTTAATATTATCGAAAACCCTGTAAATTTCGGTATGCTTGGATTCCTCATTCGTGATAATAAACTTAAAAAGATAGTCTTCCGGGAAATCGTGGGTGGCCTCGAGTTTTTCTTTTAGTGAAGCGTAAAATTCTTCAGGATTTAAGTTTTCCTGATTATCGACTATATTAATCATTTCAGTGAGTTTTTAGTTAAAAAAAATTCCGGACAAACCGGAATTCAAAATTAAGGATTATTTCTTTATTTAGTGCCATTCAGCGAGTTCATGATCGTAGAGGCATTTTGCTGCTCGTGGCTTTGGATAATGTTGAACAGTCCGTTTACCATTTGTTGGGATGCGAATCTGCTGAGACCGCCTGTCAAAGAATTTGTAGAGCTTTGAGTTCCCAGAATTGATCCTAAAATATTAGAGCCTTGCAGGGCAGAATTCAGGGAGCTCACTAATCCGAATTCATTCAATTTGGCGTCTACTTTAGGAGCAATCGCAGCCATAAGCTGTTCCGACGTTCTTTCTTTCAGGATTTGGGTAGCAGCACCACTTCCTCCCTGAACTATTCTGGCTGCGTCCTCTGCGGTAAGGCTGTTCACGGCGTTTACCAAAATGGGGCGCGATGTTTCTACGGTAAAGGCTGCTGCCTGGGCTATATATTGTTTTTCTTTCTCGACGAGACTGTTCAGCCCAAGTTTCTGTAAAGTATTGTTAAGGTCTCTCAACTGTTGAGGCAGTGCAGCATCTATAAGTTGGTTGGCCATGAAACTGTCTTTATCGCTGAAGATATTCAGACCTTTTGTAATGCCGCCTAGAAGAATTTGTTTAAGGACAGCCAATCCTACGCTCGATGTTGCCAGGGCAAGACATGATTGTGTTGTAGTTCCTAAAGTTGCAACGGCCATTGTTGCAACTAGAATAGTATTTCTTTTCATGATATGAATATTAAGATTAGTGCTTCATTCTCAAATATTAAGCCAAATAAATATATGAGATCTTATTAACCAAATTTAACAATAGTAGTAAAATATTATGAAAAGAATAACAAAGTTGAAATATATTTTCTAACTTTGAGATAATAAAAACGCTTACAGGATTGACTTTCCTACAAAAATTACAAAACAAAAAATACTATATGAAACACAGTAATTTAAAATTTCCTTGCCTAATCGCAGTATTTTACTTCGGCATGAATGTAAATGCACAGGAAGTTCCGCGGGATACCGTGGTGAAGGAACAGAAAATTGAAGAGGTGGTGATGATTGGTTATGGTACAGCAAAAAAACGTGATCTCACAGGCTCAATTGCAAAGGTTGACGGCGCAGAAGTTAGTGATAAACCCGCTTCTAACCCAGTGAACTCACTTCAAGGACAGGTAGCGGGACTTTCGATTGTAAATTCGGGACAGCCAGGGTCGCAGGCAGACGTAAGAATCCGAGGAACGGTTACGATTGGTGCCACACAGCCGGTTTATATCGTCGATGGTGTATTTGCTGACAATATCGATTTTGTGAATCCAGCGGACATTGAATCCATTGAAGTGCTTAAAGATCCGTCTTCGCTAGCAATCTTCGGTAACCGTGGCGCAAATGGAGCCATCATCGTGACGACCAAAAGAGGACGTTCAGGACGTACCAGCGTAACGCTTACGTCTTCACTAGGTGTGAAATCTTTCGACAACCGTCCGAACCTAACTAACGGTGATCAGTTTCGTACACTTTATAATGAAGACCTTTTGAATCAGGGATTGCAGCCGTACGATTTCAGTCTTTTTAACGCGAATACAAACTGGATTGATGAAATCGCACAGAAGGGCGGAGTTATTAATCAGCACAACGTTACAATTTCCAACGGCACTGACAAAAACCGTGTTAGTTTTTCATTCGGATACCATGACGAAGAGGGTTCCATTAAATATGAGAAATACTCCAGACTTACATTCAAATTCAATGATGATCTAAAAATAACTGATAAGATTAGAGCTGGATTCGGAATGACCGGATCGTATAGCAAACTTCCACAGGGCAGAAGTTTTGGGTCAGCGTTGAACGCAACTCCTGTAGTAACACCGCTTAACATGATTGCGGGAGATTATTTTGGCTATTACAACTCCTTGCCTCAGCAAATTGGTGCTGCCCAAATTGGGAATCCATTAGCTGCTATTGAAGCTACACGTTTTACGCAACTCAATAAAGATATTCAATTCAATCCAAATGCATATTTGGAATTTGACTTCCTGAGAAATTTTACTTTCAGGTCTAATTATTTTGTGAATTACCGAAGCAATTATGGAAGAGGTTACAGTCCTGTTTTTGATGTTTATATTCCTGAGACCAATACCATCGCGCCTTATTCAGGACAGCTGCTGACGTCGGTAAATCAGTTTGAAAACCGTACGCTGTTTTTCCAGCAAAATCAGTTGCTTACTTATAGAAACAAATTTGGCTTGCACGATCTAACCGCCTTGGTTGGTTTTGAAACAATTTCACAGGAATATTCCGGTATGAATGGCAGCGTTCGAAGCAGTTTATCGAATCCATTAGGGCAGATTCCGAACGATCCGCGTTTCTGGTATTTGAATAACGATTTCGGGGATGTTACCACAAGAACAGTAGGTACTGGACAAAGTAAAAAAAGACAAGTTTCTTACCTCGGACGGGTGCTTTATAATTATGACGGAAAGTATATGCTGAACGCGTCAGTTCGTTCCGATGGCTCGTCAGTACTTTCACCGGGTTACCGCTTTAACCAGTTTTGGTCTGTAGGAGCAGCGTGGGAAATTACTCGTGAAGAGTTTATGAAAGACCTTACCATACTTAATTATTTAAAGCTTAAAGGTTCTTACGGTGATTTAGGAAATCAGAACACATCCAACAATTATTTCGGATATTCAGGATTTGTGCCTGGAGGAACTGGAGTTTTTAACGGAAATCTTTATCCTGCCTTCGAAAAGGAATTTGAAGAAACTGAAGATCTGAAATGGGAACATTTAAAATCGTATGAATTTGGTTTTGAATCTCAATGGTTCAACAAAAAGCTTTCATTGGAAGCCGTTCATTATTACAAACGGACCGAAGATCTGCTCACCCTAGTCAATTCCACTCCAAGTATTTTCATGAATGCAGGTAAGATTGAAGCGAAGGGATATGAATTTACAGCATCTTGGCGCGACCGTATTAGCGAAGATTTGACGTGGTATGCAAGTGGAAATTTATCAACAACTAAAACAAATGTTTTGGAAACGTTAAATCAGGGTGATAAGTTTTACTTCGGACCTTCAACCTACCAACCGGGCTTGCCAATCGGCGCTTTCTATGGTTATGTCGTAGATGGCCTTTACCAATCGTATGCTGATATTTTAGGAAGTCCATCCTCAACTATTGGCGATGTAGCTCCTGGAGATTTTAAATATCGTGATGTAAATGGTGATGGCAAGATTACAGCTGATGACCGGACGATGATCGGTGATCCTACGCCTGACTTTACCTACGGATTTTCGCTTGGGACCAATTACAAAGGTTTCTTTATTGATGCTGATTTTTACGGAGTTTATGGTAATGAAGTTTATAGAGGCTGGGGAAATGGGAACTCATTTGCACCTTTCAATTATCGTGAAGAACGTATGGACCGTTGGACGGGACCGGGAACATCAAACTGGGAGCCACGCAGTTACACAGCAACAGGGTACAACCGTGAGATTTCCAGCTACATGATTGAGGACGGAAGTTTCTTCAGAATCCGTAATGTTCAGATGGGTTATAGTTTCAATAAAAACTTCCTGGAAGGAATCAGTTTAGAAGCGCTTAAAGTATACATCAATGTTCAGAACCTTAAAACATGGGATCATGTGAACGGATTCACCCCTGAAGCCGGCGGTAACGCTACTTCGTTTGGGATAAATGCTGGAGGTTATCCTAACCCACGAATTGCTTCTTTTGGTATAAATGCAACTTTCTAAAAAATAAATAAAATGAAAATAATATCAGTTAAAAACCTGCTCATGTTTAGTGCGCTGTCAGTCGCAAGTTTTTCTTTTCAGAGCTGCGGCGAAGACTGGCTGGATTTGCGTCCGGAAGGACGTCCAACTAGCGGTGAAGTGCCGGTTGGGGGATTCGAAGCTAGTGCTTTCGGGCTATATGCGGGTCTTCGAACCCAAAGCGGGATGAGTGATTTCTCCTATTTATGGACCCACAGCATTCGCGCGGACGATAACGAAAAAGGAAGTACCGCTGCAGATGCTTCAGCAGATGGAAATGTCTTTAATAACTTTGGCTATGTTGCCACAAACGGGCATATCAAAAACGCGTGGAATGGTCCTTACAAAATTATTTATGACGCAAATGAGTTGATAATTAATGCCCAGGCGAGTAACAGTACGGTGCCAGGTACTCTGGTTAATATTGCTGAAGCTAAAGCGATTCGGGCCTACTGCTTTTTCCAGCTACGCCGGGATTTCGGTGAGGTACCGGTTAACCTCAAAGCAATCGATGTTCCAGCTGACGAAATTGCTCCGAAAAATACGGTTGCAGAGGTAGATGCGCAGATTATCAGCGATCTTACAGCGGCGCTTGTTGATCTTCCTGTTGAATGGCCGGCTGCCTACCGTGGCCGTGTAACTAAAGGTGTTGCGAATGCAATTCTTGCAAAGCTGTACTTAATCCAGAAAAATTGGCCAAAGGCGCTGGAGCATTCAATGGCAGTTATCAATTCTGGAGTATATTCTTTAAATCCGTCTTACGACGCCGAGTTTACAAAAGCGGGAAACAATTCTTCAGAGTCGATCTTCGAAGTTCAGAAAACATACGATTTTCCCACTAAATACACGAACAACTATTATGAAAGTCAGGGTGTGCGTGGTTCTGGTACCTGGGATCTTGGCTGGGGATTCAACGTTCCTTCCGAAGGTTTGGTAGCAGCATATGAAGCAGGCGACAAGCGTAAGAAAACAACAATTTTGTTCTCTGGGGGCCCTGATATCTACGATACACCTAATCTTGTCGTACCTGATTCACCACCATTGGCACAAAAATATTGGAATGGCAAAGCCTACACTTTACCCGCTGAAAGAACGCAGTATGCTGAAAACAAAAATCACTGGGAAGACATTAAGCTCATTCGTTATGCAGATGTTTTGTTGATGGCTGCGGAGGCTGCAAATGAACTTGGCCAAATCGGCACAGCGACTACCTATGTAAACATGATTAGAACAAGAGCAGGTTTGCCTGCTACTACCGCACTTAATCAGGGGACATTGCGTGATGCTGTTAAACATGAAAGACGCATAGAATTTGCTATGGAATCAGAAAGGTTTTACGATTTGGTTCGTTGGGGTGATGCAATTACCGTTCTTGCGCCGTTTGGTTATACATCAAGAAATATGTATTTCCCTATCCCGCAGGAAGCGATAGACAAAGCACAGGGAGTGCTTGTTCAGAATCCTAATTATTAATTTTTTACTCATGAAAAATAAAATCCTCAATATTATAAGTATCTGCACCTTTGCGCTGTTTGCGTTTTCGTGTCAGGATTTGGACCGCCCCGAACTTGAAAGCTTTCCGAAAGACGCAAGTCAGCCTGGGGGTCCGCTGAAATTTTATGTTGCATTCGACGGTACTTCTACCAATCCTTTAATGAACGCTGTGGATAGCATCCGCGCAAAATTCCCGTCGGACAATCCTTTAGCCTCAATAGATGGCGCGTCTGCGAAAGCAGTGCAAGGCGCGAAATACAAATACATTAAGTATACCAGTGCAAACGATTTTGCACAAACTGCAGGAAGCTTCACGGTATCAGTTTGGACGAAGAAAAGCGAGATGAAAACAGATCACATCTTCAGTATGCCAGCCGTTACTGATTACCACTGGTCAGGTGGTTCTATGTTTTTACTTACAGAAGGTTCTGTAGCCACACCGATTCTTAAATTCTTTGTAAAAGATAAAACCGGCGAAAAATGGTTTGAATGGGTTGGGGGAAACAGTCCGTTAGGTATTTACAACGGTCAGTGGCACCATCTAGCTTTCGTTTACGACGGCACTACGTCTACTATGACACTGTATGTTGACGGGCAGCCACATGCGTTCAAATCTGAATGGACTAATCATGGAAACGTTGTTTTGGAGCCTGCGAAAATCACCGGATTAAAAATTGGTGCAGGTCCGCAGGAATTTACTGCTGAACAGATAGCCAATAATGGCGATGACTGGTTAAAAAATTCATATACAGGAGGCATTGACCAGTTTAGAATGTACTCTTCAGCACTTTCTGCCGCAGAAGTTCAGGCTTTATTCTCCAAGAAAAAATAGATGAATTTATTCCGAACTATAAGTTTTTCTTTAGCAACTGCCATACTTTTCAGTTATGGCAGTTGTTCTAATGGGCGGGAGCCCGACATTGTGGAACCGCCAATCGATCCACCTCATACAACAAGATACACCGATCCCCAAATTGTAGAAATGGTGCAGAAAGATGCGCTGAAATATTTTTGGGATTATGCAGAAGTAAATTCCAAATTAGCACGCGAAAGATATCATACAGAAAATCCTGGGTTAGATGCAAATGTTGTTTCTGCGGGTGGATCTGGATTTGGACTGATGACCGTGCTCGTTGGGATTAAAAATGGATATATTCCGCGTGCGGAAGCTGTTTCAAGAATTGGTACCGCACTGAATTTCCTTCAGAATGCCGACCGTTTTCATGGAGCGTGGTCTCACTGGATCAGCGGTAGTACAGGAAATGTAATCCCTTTTAGTCCGATGGATAACGGCGGTGATTTGGTTGAAACAGCTTTTCTCGTTCAGGGATTGATTTGTGTAAGAGAGTATTTTAAAACCTCTACAGACCCTACGGAACTTGCGCTTTCCCAGAAGGCTGACGAACTATGGAAAGGAGTAGAATGGAACTGGTATACCCAGGGCCAAAATGTTCTCTATTGGCATTGGTCACCCAATTACAGTTTTCAGATGAATCATAAACTTCAGGGTTTTGATGAAACTATGATCACCTACGTTTTAGCCGCAGCTTCGCCAACTTACTCCATCGAAAAATCAGTGTATCAGCAGGGATGGGCTAGGAATGGCGGTATAAAAAATTCAGCGTCTCAGTATGGAATCCCCGTCGTGGCGAATCACAACGGCGCCACCGGTAATGTAGGTCCCATGTTTTGGTCACATTATTCTTTTTTAGGATTGGATCCGCGGGGGCTTTCCGATGAGTTTGTGAATTATGGTGACGTCACTGCAAATCATGCGAAAATCATGTATCAGTACGGGATATCAAATCCAAAAGGCTGGAACGGTTATTCTGCAAAAAACTGGGGATTAACAGCCAGTTACAGCAGGAATGCAGATGGAAGTACAGGTTATGCTGCACATCAGCCTAATAACGATCTCGGTATTATCTCGCCTACGGCGGCCATCTCAAATTTCCCTTATACTCCGACTGAAAGCATGAATTACCTAAGATTCCTTTATAATGAAAATTATGAAAAATTAATTGGAGTTGCAGGACCTTACGATGCTTATTCGCTGCATTATAATTGGGTTACCCCTCGTTATCTTGCTATTGATCAGGGAACAATTGCTCCAATGATCGAAAATCAGAAATCAGCCTTTCTCTGGGATCTTTTTATGAATGCTCCGGATGTCAGGTCGGGACTAGTTAAATTAGGATTCCATTCAACACAACATGGATTTTAAAATCAAAAATTAAAATGAAGAAGATATTCGCACTTTCGGTTATGGCTTTGTCACTTTTAAGTTCCTGTAATAATGTACAGAAAGTGGCTGCAGAGCCGGAAAGTATACAGAAATTTACTGATGAGCAACTAATGGATCGCGTGCAGAAAGATGCACTCAAATATTTTTGGGATTTCGCCGAACCTAATTCTTTGATGGGTAGGGAACGCTACCATGAAGATTTTTATCCTAAAAATGATACCAATGTAGTTACCACAGGTGGCTCAGGTTTCGGACTGATGACGATTCTGGTAGGAGTAGAAAGAGGTTTCATCCCGAGAAGTGAAGCAGTAAAACGGTTAACTCATATCGCAGATTTTTTAGCAAAAGCTGACAGACATCACGGTGCCTGGCCTCATTGGCTTAATGGTGAGACCGGAAAAACGGTTTCATTCGGAAAAAAAGACAATGGTGGCGATATTGTAGAAACTGCGTTCCTTGTTGAAGGTATTATTACTGTTCGTGAATATTTTAAAAACGGAAATGCCGAAGAGAAAGCACTCGCAAGAAAAATGGACGATCTCTGGAAAGGCGTAGAATGGAACTGGTACACCAAAGGCGGAGAAAAAGTGCTTTACTGGCATTGGTCTCCTATTAATGGCTGGGAAATGAATCATAAACTTCAGGGCTATGATGAGACTTTAGTCACTTACATTCTCGCAGCTTCCTCGCCGACTTATCCCATTGATGCTGACACTTTCTATCAGGGCTGGACCCGAAACGGGACTTATACCACGACCGCAGAAAAATATGGGTATCCGCTTTACGTAAAACATAATGGAGCTGAAGAATATGGCGGACCTATGTTTTGGGCTCACTATTCTTATCTGGGATTAGATCCTACCGGATTATCCGACAGATTGGTGAAGAATTATTTTGATCTGAACCGCAGTCACGCCATGATTCAGTACAGTTACAGTGTCGAAAATCCTAAGCAATGGAAAGGTTATGGCCCGAATTACTGGGGGTTTACTGCAAGTTATACCAGAAATCAGGACGGTACCGTAGGTTACGATGGGCATAATCCTAAGAATGATCGCGGTGTGGTAACGCCAACTGCCGCCCTCAGCAGTTTCCCATATACGCCTAAAGAATCAATGAATGTTTTACGGTTTCTTTACACTCAGAAACCCGAATTTATCGGTTCTGCCGGACCTTATGATGCTACTTCAATTCATTACAACAATTGGTTTACTCCTAGATATCTGGCAATTGATCAGGGTACAATTGCACCAATGATCGAAAATTACCGCACCGGATTGCTTTGGAAATTATTTATGAACGCTCCCGAAATTAAAAACGGTTTAAAGAAACTGGATTTCAAATCAACAAAATATAATTTTTAATGAAAGTATTGTTAACATGTCTATTTACGGCATCGTGTTTCTTTTCTCTTAATCTTAAAGGTCAGGAAATTAAAGCTGAGATGAGTAAAGAAACCAAAAGGGTTCAGAAGATTTCTTATATTTTAGATTATCCTAAAGATGCGAAAGGCAAAGTTCCGCTTATGGTCTTTCTTCACGGCTCCGGCGAACGCGGAACTAACTTGGAAAAGGTAAAAGCCAACGGACCTTTCAACTACAAAAACCTGATAAAAGAACCGGTAGCAATTCTGGCACCCCAATGTCCCGAAGGAGTTTGGTGGGATACAGAAACCATTTATCATTTGATTAAAGAAATTCAGCAGAAATATAAAATCGATGAATCCAGAATCATCCTTACAGGCCTTTCCATGGGAGGTTGGGGTTCACTCAAACTCGCCATGGAACACCCGGAATTATTTTCAGCAGTTGTAGCAGTTTGTCCGCCTGTCGACCGGTTGATGAAAGTGCGTGCGAGCCAATACAAAGATTTACCAATGAAAATTTTCCATGGTGCTAATGATGATATTGTATCGCCAATGAACGCCATCGAGATTTATCAGGAGATCAAAAAAGTAAATAAAAATACAGAGCTCGTTATCTTTCCGGATGATAATCATAATTCCTGGGATTCTACATATTCCAATCCAAAATTATACGAATGGATGCTGGCTCAAAAAAATCAAATAATATAAAGTAGAAGTTTATGAAGAAATTACTTTTAGTTGCTGCTATGGCACTATCTAGCTGCCTTTTAGCACAGGAAATGGTGACAAAACCGGTGCAGGCTTACCAGACGCCGCAGTACAATGCAAAGAAGAAAGCTTTTGTTGATGCATTACTTGCAAAGATGACAGTTGACGAAAAAATCGGTCAGCTCAATCTTCCAAGTGCAGGTGATTTCACTACCGGTACGGCCCAAAACTCCGATATCGGAAAAAAGATAGAAGACGGTCTTGTTGGCGGACTCTTCAATATTAAAGGCGCCGATAAAATACGCGCGGTGCAGAAAGTTGCGGTGGAGAAAAGCCGCCTCAAAATTCCTTTAATTTTTGGAATGGATGTAATCCACGGATATGAAACCAATTTCCCGATTCCTCTTGGTTTAGCGGCTTCCTGGGATATGAATTTAATTCAGCAGTCAGCAAGGGTCGCTGCCCGAGAAGCTTCCGCAGATGGAATTTCCTGGACTTTCTCACCAATGACCGATATTTCCCGTGAACCAAGATGGGGCAGGATTTCTGAAGGTTCGGGAGAAGATCCTTATCTAGGGAGTGAAATCGCCAAACATATGGTCTATGGTTATCAAGGCAAAGATCTCTCTCTCAGCAACACGATCATGGCTTGTGTAAAGCATTTTGCACTTTATGGCGCCGGTGAAGCAGGAATGGATTATAATACGGTTGATATGAGCCATGTACGCATGTTCAACGAATATTTTCCTCCTTATAAAGCAGCGGTAGATGCAGGTGTAGGTTCTGTAATGGCTTCATTTAACGAAGTTGACGGAATTCCTGCGACCGGAAACCGATGGTTGCAGACCGAAGTTCTCCGAAACAAATGGGGCTTTGGCGGATTTGTAGTGACAGATTATACCGGGATTAATGAAATGATTGATCATGGAATGGGCGATCTTCAGCAGGTTTCTGCGATGTCGTTAAAAGCGGGAATCGATATGGATATGGTGGGCGAAGGTTTTCTGAAAACTTTAAAGAAATCTTTGCAGGAAGGAAAAGTTACCCAGGCAGAAATCGATATGGCTGCGAGAAGAGTTCTCGAAGCGAAATATGATTTAGGTCTTTTTGAAGATCCTTACCGCTATGGAGATGCAAAACTGGCGGCGAAAGAGGTTAACAGTCTTGAAAATAGAAATATTGCAAGAAACACCGCGGCACAATCGATGGTTTTATTGAAAAATGAGAATAACGTGTTACCTTTAAAAAAATCGGGAACTGTAGCAGTAATCGGTCCATTGGTTAATAATTCACTCAACATGGCCGGGACATGGAGTGTGGCTGCGAAACATGCCAATGCAGTGTCGTTGATGAAAGGACTTCAGGACAACTTTGGAAAAGAGGTGAAATTTATCTCAGCCAAAGGTGCTAATATTGATTACAGTGAAAAACTCGAAAATATTTATGCTGCCCACGGAAAACTCACTGACCGAGACAACCGTCCGAAAGAAGTAATTCTGAAAGAAGCGATGGATGTTGCTCAAAAAGCTGACGTAATCGTGCTCGCAATCGGCGAATCTGCTGAAATGAGCGGCGAGTCATCATCAAGAAGCGAAATTACCATCCCACAGTCTCAGATTGATTTGTTGAACGAACTTAAAAAGACCGGAAAACCAATAGCAATGGTGCTTTTCACCGGAAGACCATTGGCTTTAACCAATGTGAAAGATGTTCCGGATGCCATGCTCAATGTTTGGTTTTCAGGAACCGAAGCCGGTAACGCTATTGCAGATGTGCTGTTCGGTAAAGTAAATCCTTCCGGTAAACTTCCCGTTACTTTCCCCAGAAGTTTAGGACAGGTTCCTATTTATTACAATCATAAAAATACAGGTCGGCCTTTAAGTGCCGAAAAAACAGATAAATGCGAGTATGACAGATTCCGTGCTAATTATATGGATGAATGCAACACGCCGCTTTATCCTTTCGGTTATGGATTAAGCTATACCAGTTTCACCTATTCCGATATGTCGGTTTCCAATACGAATCCAAAAGGAAAGCAAACCGTTCAGGTTTCGGTAAACCTAAAGAATTCGGGAAATTATGACGGGGCAGAAGTGGTGCAGTTATACATCCGCGATTTGGTGGGAAGTATTACACGGCCTGTAAAAGAATTGAAAGGTTTCCAGAAGGTTTTCCTCAAGAAAGGAGAAAGTAAAAAAGTAACTTTCAATATCACGCCCGAGGATTTAAAATTCTATAACAATTCCCTTAAATATGATTGGGAAGCAGGCGAATTCGAGATCATGACCGGTACCAATTCACAGGAGGTTCAGCGTATAAAAATCAATTGGGATAAATAATAAAATACGAAGTGTTTAAGCCGTTTTCATAATAATGAAAGCGGTTTTTTTTGTCCGTTTAAAAGTGCTAAATTTGAGGTCAATTTTTAAACAACTTATGTAATGAGAGACAAATTCATTAAGTGGGGAATAGTTATCCTGATTGCAGTTTGGATGATTGCTTTGCTGATTAGGGCGCACTATTGGATTCCAATTTTGTTAACAGCCATCTATGCTCTGGGAATCCATAACAGTTTTCAGACAAAACATGCTATTCTTCGTAACTTTCCCGTGTTGGGATACTTCAGATATATTTTTGAAGGTATTTCTCCGGAAATGCAGCAGTATTTTATTGAAAGAGAAACGGACGGAAAACCATTCCCCCGTAATCAGCGGTCCGCAGTGTACCGCCGTTCGAAAAACATCAGTGATACCGTTCCGTTTGGTACACAGTTGGAGATTAATCAAAGGAAATACGAAGGAATTAAGCACTCGATCTACGCAAAATCACCTAAAGAGGAATTGCCGAAGGTTTGGGTCGGAGGCGAGCAGTGTACCCAAAAATACCACGCTTCCTTATTTAATATTTCGGCGATGAGTTTTGGTTCCTTAAGTGACCGGGCTCAAATGTCCCTGAACAGAGGTGCAAAAAAAGGCGGTTTTTACCATAACACAGGCGAAGGTGGAATTTCTCCTTATCACTTGGAGGGCGGTGATTTATGCTGGCAGATCGGTACAGGATACTTCGGCTGTAGAGACGAAGAAGGAAAATTTTCCCCTGAAATTTTTACTAAAAATTCCACAATTCCAAATGTGAAAATGATCGAGATCAAGATTTCACAGGGAGCAAAACCTGGTCATGGCGGGGTTTTACCGGGCGCCAAAAATACACCGGAGATTGCAGCGATAAGACACGTACAGCCTGGACTTACCATTATTTCGCCTCCTTCGCATTCTGCTTTTTCAGATGCGGCCGGACTGTTGAAATTTGTGCAGCAGCTAAGAGAACTTTCCGGTGGCAAACCCGTTGGATTTAAGCTTTGTATCGGTGATACCAGAGAGTTTGAAGATATCTGCGTTCAGATGAATGTACTTAAAATATATCCCGATTTTATTACTATTGACGGAGCAGAAGGTGGAACGGGAGCTGCACCTCCGGAATTTTCCGATGGAGTAGGAATGCCGCTTGAGCCGGCTTTGATTTTCGTGAACAGAACACTTAATAATTTCAACCTTCGTGATAAAGTGAAAATTATCGCCAGCGGAAAAGTTCTTACTTCACTAGACATTTTGCGCGCGATTGCAATGGGTGCGGATATGTGTAACAATGCACGTGGATTTATGTTTGCATTGGGCTGTATTCAGGCCTTAAGATGTAACACGAATAATTGTCCAACAGGAGTCGCAACTCAGGACAAAATGCTTATTAAAGGGCTGGATGTTACTGATAAAAGTGAAAGAGTTTACCATTTTCACAAGAATACACTTCATACCTGCAACGAACTGATTGCAGCTGCCGGTAAAGATTCTTATGATGAGGTTGACGCGACCATGTTTATGAGAGGTGATGAATTTGATCATCTGTCGGATGTTTATTTCCCGGATATTTTAGGGAATGTAAAACATAAAGCAACCCAATACTAATTGCAGTTACTCTAAGATTATAGTAAATCCGGTAAAATTTTTACCGGATTTTTTATGACTTTTTCTCACCCCTGAGTTCTTCCAGATAAGAAATCTTTAGCGCATCGTATAACGATCTTCTGCTTACCATTAATGAGATGAGTGACGAAACCATTCCGGCAAGCATAAGATGGAAAATTAAAGAGTGTCTGTCGGTCATTTCCAATACAATAATGGCAGAGGTAAAAGGTGCCCGCGTAATTCCTGTAAGAAAGGCCACCATTCCTCCCAGAATTACCACATTGGTCTCATTGGGTGTTAAATTTATCCAGCCGGAAATCACAGATCCTACGCTGGCTCCTGCCGAAAGTGCCGGTGCAAAAATTCCGCCTGCGCCACCTGAGGTAAAAGATAATGCCGGCCCGATCATCCTGAAAATGGGCATGTACCACTCTTCATGTTTATCATCGGTGAACAGGGTTCTCTCCATAATTTCCTTTCCGGAGCCCAGAATTTCTCGGTTTACAAAAAAGGCTAAAGAAGCAATTATTAAAGCAGAAATTACAAGAAAAATAATGTTGCTGCGGTCGCTTTTCAATCTTTTTTTCCAGGAGTTAATGGCGAGCATAAAAACAGAAAGCTGACTTGCTAAAACTCCGGAAATTCCGGCAACCAGGATCACGGGAAACATTACCATTAAACTTACATCCGCAGTTTTAGGATAACCCAGATAGAGATAAGATCCGGCAAGCGTTTGCGCGGTTAAACCCGCAATAATTACAGCGGTAAAAAGTGCGGTTTTAAAGTAATTGATATGGGTTTTCGAGAGTTCTTCCACAGCGAATACAATTCCTCCTAATGGTGTATTGAATGCTGCCGAGAGTCCAGCTGCAGCACCGGTCATGATCATATTCTTTTTAGATATTTTAGGCCACCAGTCAGGAAGATATTCGTTGACTTTTCTGAAGACTGAACCTGCAATCTGAATCGTCGGACCTTCACGTCCTACAGCACCACCACCAATTACCAGCGCCAAACTTGATAAAATTTTAAAAACAATGATTTTCAGACTTAAAAGATGACGGATTTTGGTGTGTTCTTTCGGGTTTGCGAGTTCTACCGCAGCCATTACCTGCGGAATTCCGCTGCCTTTTGAATAAGGTGCGAATTCTTTTACCAGCCACCAGGACAGCACGAAACCAGTGGGTGCGATAATGAAAATCATCCACGCGTTCCAGTCGAAGATTAGATTCATCAGCTTTTCGCCCCAGGTGAATATTTGCGCGTACATGACGGCTATAAATCCGGTAATGAGTGACCCGATCCAAAAAGGAATCGCCT
The DNA here is from genome assembly GCF_019195395.1 of Kaistella faecalis. Taxonomy (NCBI): domain Bacteria; kingdom Pseudomonadati; phylum Bacteroidota; class Flavobacteriia; order Flavobacteriales; family Weeksellaceae; genus Kaistella; species Kaistella faecalis. The sequence goes on along the minus strand of NZ_CP078067.1, from coordinate 379,822 downwards.
GCAACAGATTGTGTTTCAGTTTTTCGTTCTGGAGATTGTCAAAGGATTTTTTAATACTGCGGCGCAGGTAAACAAAAATTCGGAGCATTAAACAAAATTATCAATTTATATTTAATATGAAAACTGTTGAGAGTATTACAAAAAAAAATCCGGCAAATTAATTACCGGATTCTTTAATATGTTTAGAAATCTTATGCTTCTTCAGCAGGAGTTTCTTCAACTTTTTTTGGAGCTGGAGCAGCTTTAGGAGCAGCTGGTGCTGGTGGAGCGTCAGATACGATATCGAATTCGTAAGTGTGCTCTACATTTCTGTGCAAACGGATCTGCGCAGCAAATTTACCGGTTCTCTTAATTGTGTTTCCAGGAATTTTGATATATTTCTTGTCAACGTTAACACCTTTTTTAGCTAATTCTTCAGAAAGGTTTGCATTGTTGATAGATCCGAAAAGTTTATCACCAGAACCTACTTTTGTAGCGATAGTGATATCTGTTTTCTTCAGTTGTTCTACAATTGCAGTAGCTTCAGCAACTAATTTTGCTTCTTCTTCTTTTCTTGCTTCTAAAGTAGCTTCAAGATTTGCTTTGTTTTTTGGGGTTGCCAAAAGTGCCAAACCTTGTGGTAACAAGAAGTTTCTTGCATAACCTGGCTTTACGTTTACGGTATCGAACTCAAGTCCTAAGTTCTCTACATCTTTTTTTAGGATAATTTCCATTGTTGTTGTCCTTTTTTAATTAGAAGTTAGGCGTTTTTGTGAAACAGCCAACAACTATTTTGGTTTGTATTATTTTAATAAATCAGCTACATAAGGCATTAAAGCCAAGTGTCTCGCTCTTTTGATTGCAGCAGATACTTTTCTTTGGTATTTCAAAGAAGTTCCGGTGTATCTTCTTGGTAAAATTTTACCTTGCTCGTTAACAAACTGAAGAAGGAATTTTTCGTCCTTATAATCTACATGTTTGATTCCGTATTTTTTGAATCTACAGTATTTTTTATCAGTTTTAGTGTTGATATCTAGTGGAGTAAGAAATTTTACTTCCGATTCACCTCCAGCAGAGGCTTGTTTAGCCATATCGTCTATTGCCATTGTTGTAAATTTTTAGAGGGGTTAAATTAAGCTTTTGCAGTTTTTACTTTGGTTCTTCTTGTTACAGCATACTCCATAGCATGTTTGTCAAGTTTAGTGGTCAAGAAACGGATAACTCTCTCATCACGTTTGAAAGCCAGTTCTAAATCTGCAACTACAGTTCCTTCGCCTTTAAATTCGATTAAAGTGTAAAAACCATTCTTTTTCAATTGAATTGGATAAGCCAATTTCTTAAGTCCCCAATTTTCTTTGGCAACGATTTCGCAATTGTGTGAACTCAAAAGATCTTCGAATTTTTTTACTGCTTCCTCCACCTGTGCGTCAGATAGAACGGGAGTTAAAATGAAAACAGTTTCGTAATTGTTCATAATGTTAAATAAATTTGTTAATTATTTCGAGGTGCAAAAGTAATAATTATTTCCTAAAGTAACAATAATTCAGTTAAATAAATAAAAAAAGGTCTGCACTGCGGCAGACCTCAATTTAATAAGAATGAAGTGCTTTTTACTTTTTAATGATTTTTACAGTCTGAACACCGTTTTCTGTCTCAATGTTTACCATGTAAACGCCCGGAGCCAATTTAGATAAATTGATCTGAGATTTAGCTGCATTAAGCGTATGGGTTGACACTGCTTTTCCGGTAACATCAAATACAGAAACCGATTTTACCTTATTAGGAGACTCTACATTCAGCATATCAACAACAGGGTTAGGATAAACTTTTACTGATGTTTTTGCATTGTCATTTACGCCTAGTGAAGTAACATTAAGAGTGTAATCTTCAACCTGACCATATCCGGCTCCCGAACAAGGGGCAAGATAATTGGTAGTGCCGAAAATTTTCTTAACTCTCATTCTGGTATTGCCAACTAATGCATTAGCAGGCACGGCTAGCGATTGTACCGCTTGTGTAGCATCAGTTCCGTTGCTGTTAACAATGGTTTGGGTTATTTCATAAACTTCACCAGCATCATTCAGTACCCCGTTTTGGTTCCAATCGATAAATACTGCGAATCTGTTGGTAAAGTTTCCGTCAGTATTACCTTTTAATGTAACAGTGTAAGAGGATCCCTGGGTTACATTACCAACGATAGTGGTAAAGTTTTCGTGTGCTGGCGTGCCATTTACAGTCGCAGAAGTTATGTTGTTGATGTCTGCAAAGTTCACCAGGGTAATGGGCTCTGTATTAGTAGTCATTGCCAATGGACCGCAGTAAGGAGCAAATGGATTTGCCGCAGTAGTGAATGAGAATTCTGTGCAGCTAGTAGCTGCTCCGGTATCGTTTTTCGGTACCACTCTCCAATAATAGGTAGTAGATGCTGCCAATTGGCTCACTGGAACAGTAGCTGTGGTTGAAGTCGTGTTTACCAGCAGCGTAGTAGGATTAGCAGTTGTTCCGAAATATACATCATAACTGTCAACTACAGTACCCGAACTTGGTGCTGTCCAAGTCAGCGTTCTTGGTGCTAAATAGTCGATTCCTGTGGCGCCGTTTGCCGGTGAGGTCAGTGTTGCACAGTTTGGTGCGGATGCAGGCATGCTCATGGTAGTAAAACTGAAGTCTGTACATCCAGTTGCGCTTCCTGCTGCGTTTTTAGGAACAACTTTCCAGTAATAGGTTGTCGCTGGTGTCAGCATTGAAATAGGTACAGTAGTTGTAAGCGTTGTAGTATTAATCAACAGTGTTGTAGGATTAGCGCTGGTTCCAAAATATACATCGTAGCTTGCTGCAGCTTCACCTGTTGTCGGAGCGGTCCACGCAAGGGATAGTGGTACTTTGTAGCTTACATCAGCAGTATTATTAGCAGGCGTTGTAAGGGTGGCGCAGTTGGGCGCAGCTGTTGGCAGCGCATTACTTACCACTTTGAAATCATCTACTGCGAAGCCGAACTGGTCATCAGAAGTAGTTTGAATAGCGATGTAGATATTTTGTCCCGCGTAGTTGTTAAGGTCATAAGTGTACTGATGCCACTGTGCATCCGAAGGTGTAGTCACCAGAGGGCTGATAGCGGTAAAGGTTCCAACACCTGTTCCGGTTGTTGATACTAATACTTTAAATTTTTCAGCACCATAATCAGCGTCGCATCCTTTGCCATAGAATGTAAGGGTTGCTCCGTCACCTGCGGGAATCCCAATTTGCGGAGAAATCAGCCAGTCGTTGTTCCAGGGGCTGCTTGTCGCCGCAAAGCTCACCATCATTTTTGTACCGGTTTTAGCGGTCCAGTTTGAAGTTGCAGTAGGGGTCATCGGCGGAGTAGTGGTAGTTGAGTTGAAAACCTGGAAGGATTTTGCAACGCCTGTATTGGGAAAAGTAATGCCCGTAAAGCCGTAAGTCGGTTTCAGATCTACGTCAGTAAGCGTCCAGCTACCAATATTTGCAATCGCAAAATCGGTATACGTTTCGAAACTGTCTTCGAACAGAACCGTTTGGGCTTTCATCACATCAGTAGCACATAAGGCTGCCGTTGCAAATAAAGAAAATAGAATTTTTCTCATAATAAAATAATTTAATTTGGTTAAACTTACCTTCAAAGCTAAGTATAAAAAAATTAAATTACCAATGAAAATCGATTATTTTATCGAAATCTATACTAAATTTAATATATTGTTAAATATTCGATAAGCAATTTATGATCTTAATCATACTGGTAGCCGACTTTAGAACACGAAATCCTTTACTCTTGCGCATGCGAGTTCATTCTCGTTAAGCCACTGTAAGAAGCTTTCAAGCTTATCCGACATCTTTCTCCCCGAATTATATTTGCGGTAAAACGGGATACGGAAACGGAATTTTTCAAAATCAGTGAACTGCCAGGAATTCAGATAAATGAGAATGAAATCTTCGTTTTTCAATGTTTCAGTGACCATGTTCTGGTAGAATTTCAAGGGAACTGCCTGAAAAACAAAATCGTTATAAGGGATTTGCGAATAGGGGGAAATGCTTTCCGGTATAATGCTCACGCCATTTTCCTCAATGATTTCAGTGCTTCGCTGCAACCTTTTCAGCGGGAAAAGAATGTTGGCGTTCTCAATATTCGAAATGTAGCTGAATTCCATCTGTTTCAGCTCGTTTACAGAGAGCGTAACATCCTTTTGCCTAATGCCGCGAATGATTTTTTCGGTAAAATCTTCTATGCTCTTTTTGGTCTTCTCAATTTCCTTTGCGTTAGAGTTTGCGTTGTAAATGGAAATCTCATGACCTTTGCTGATGATTTTTTTTATTAATGGCTGTAAAGTATCAACGACCGAAACTTCTATAAAGAAGGTCGCCAGAATATTATTGTTTTCTAAAATCCGTAGGATTGAAGAGGCATTGTCAACCGTAATTTTAGTGATTTCATCATCATTAATCCGGTAATGATCTTTAAAATCACTTTTATTATTAATGATGTTGAAAGTAAGTAAAATCATGCAAAACTATTTCCCAGTTTCACTTTCAGGTTCTTCAGCATATCTTTCGTCATCGCAGTAATATCGAAATCATAATTTAAACCCCAATCTTTTTTCGCGATAGAATCATCGATAGAAGCCGGCCACGAGTCGGCAATAGCCTGGCGGAAATCAGGTTTGTAATCAATTTCAAAATCCGGCATTTCCTTTTTAATTTCGGCCGCAAGTTCTTTAGGTGTAAAAGATAATCCACCCAAATTGTATGAAGTATGAACACTGAGGCTCTCTTTCGGTGCTTCCATCAGTTTCAAAGTTGCATTAATGGCGTCATCCATATAAAGCATTGGCATCGCCGTGTTTTCCGAAATAAAACTGGTATATTTTCCCTGTTCTACGGCTTCATAAAATATTTCCACCGCGTAATCAGTTGTTCCGCCACCGGCTGGTGTTTTCCAGGAAATTAAACCCGGATAACGGATACTTCTTACATCCACACCATATTTGTCGTGGTAATATTCGCACCATTTTTCGCCTGCCATTTTTGAGATTCCATAAACCGTTGTCGGATTCAAAACCACATCCTGACCCACATTTTCTTTCGGAATTCCTTTCCCGAAAACAGCGATCGAACTTGGCCAGAATACCTTTTTAAGCAATCCTTCTTTAGCCATTTCACAAAAGTTCAGAAGTGGTTCTACATTCAGTTTCCAGGCAAAAAGCGGTTGTTTTTCAGAAGTTCCGGAAAGTAAAGACGCAAGATGATACACGGTTGTAATTTCGTAATCCTTCACGACCTGTCTCACCAGTTGCGTGTTCGAAACGTCCATTCTTTCATAGAAACCTGCAGAGGTAATGTTCTTATCCCAGCGGTCGAGTCCGGAAGCCACTACATTTTCAGCGCCATGAATTTCAACTAATCTGTTTGTGAGTTCGGTACCGATTTGTCCCAGCGCACCGGTGATAAGAATTTTTTCCGTGTTGGATTCCATGTGTAGAATTTAGAAATTGATTTTAGCAAATTTAAAAAATTTAAGGAATTTTTCCGAACGAAATCACGATTTATTATTTGGGCGACATGATCCGTATTCCGTTCCCGCTTTTTGGCTTCGCTTCGCTGCGCAAAAAGAGCTCCACTCAAATAACGCATTTGTTCGCCGACTTCTAAAATTTAAATTATAAAAGGGAGGCAAGCCGGTTCGCGGTTCCGGACTCTAAATAACTTTTCGGTATCGAAAGCAATTTTAGTACTTTTGGGTAAAATTTTCTGACATGAAAAAAGCACTGGTTCTACTTCTGATTTCTTCAAACTTTGTGTTTGCACAATTCACCGACATCAATATTGTAAAAGAAATCCGCACGAAAGACAAAGGTCTGGTAGTTTCTGCGCATCCGTTGGCGAGTGAAGCCGGAGCAAAAGTCATGAAAATTGGCGGAAACGCTTTTGATGCGGTAATTGCTGCACAGTATGCTTTGGCAGTGGTTTATCCGCAGGCCGGTAACATTGGCGGAGGCGGTTTTTTAGTTGGTGTAAAAAGTAATGGAGAAAAATTAACGATCGATTTCCGGGAAACGGCGCCAGCAAAAGCTTCGCGCGATATGTATCTTGACAAGAAAGGAAACGCAAACACCGATTTGTCTCAAAACGGAAGATTGGCTGTAGGAATTCCGGGATCTGTTGCTGGATTTTATGCGACTTTAAAACATGCTAAACTTCCGATGTCAGAATTGATTCAGCCTGCAATCGATCTCGCAGAACAGGGATTTGCCATCACCGAAAAAGAAGCAAATCTGCTCAACAAACAGATGCAGTATTTTAATGAACACAATAAAATACAAACAGTTTTCCAAAAGAAAAATGCGTGGAAACAGGGAGATATCCTGATTCAGAAGGATTTGGCAGAAACGCTGAAACTGATTCAGAAAAACGGTGTAAAAGGTTTCTACGAAGGAAAAACAGCTGAATTAATCGTTGCCGAAATGAAGCGCGGAAACGGAATCATCACTATAAACGATCTTAAAAACTATAAAGTCGCGGAAAGAAAACCCATTGTTTTTGATTACAAAGGAAATGAAATCGTATCCATGCCTTTGCCGTCAAGCGGCGGAATTTTACTTGCTCAAATGCTGAAAATGGCGGGTTATGAAAATCTTGAAAAATACCAGCAGAATTCAACAGAAGCAGTTCAGATTATGGTGGAAGCGGAAAGACGTGCGTTTGCAGACCGCGCAGAATTTATGGGCGACCCGGATTTTATCACAGACAAAACGTCTATGCTAATCTCAGATGAATACCTTAGAAACCGTTGGAAAAGTTTCAATAAAAATCTTGCGACGCCAAGTGCTGAAGTAGGCAAAATCATTCCGCAACCCAAAGAATCTACGGAAACCACTCATATCTCGGTGATCGATAAAGAAGGAAACGCGGTCGCTGTAACAACAACGCTTAACGGTTTGTACGGAAGCAAAGTTGTAGTTTCCGGCGCGGGATTTTTCCTGAACAACGAAATGGACGATTTCTCTGTTAAACCGGGTGTTCCTAATATGTTCGGTGCGGTAGGCGGCGAAGCTAATTCAATAAAACCGGGAAAAAGAATGCTAAGTTCAATGACGCCCACGATTGTGATGAAGAACGGAAAACCTTTTATTATTGTAGGTACTCCGGGTGGAACTACGATCCCTACATCGGTTTATCAGTCGATTGTAAATGTTGTCGATTTCAAACTGAGCCCGGGAATGACCGTGAATGCACCAAAGTTTCACCACCAGTGGCTTCCTGAAAGTGTTATGGTTGAAAATCATTTTCCTGAAACCACCATTCAGAATCTCGAAAAGATGAATTACAAGATCGAAAAGGTTTCCCAGATCGGCAGAACCGAAATGATTGTGATTGATGAAAAAGGAAATGCGGTAGCAGTTGCTGACGGGCGCGGTGATGACTCGGTGGCCGTAGAATAATTTATTTTCCTGCCAGTTTTCTCAGCATTCCGTTGAAAATCAATCCGTGAAAAGGAAGTACAGAATACCAGTATAATCTTCCTGATAAACCAAGCGGGCGGAACGTGGCTTCCTGATGAAGAATTCCGTCTTTAATTTTAAACTCGAGCCAGGCTTCGCCGGGAACTTTCATTTCAGCGAATAAAAGTAAGCGTTTTTCATCTTTGTCGGCATACAAAACGCGCCAGAAATCTACAGAATCACCAGCTTCCAGAGCATTCATGTTTCTTCGTCCACGCCGGAGTCCTACGCCGCCAAAAAGTTTATCTAAAAATCCACGGATTTTCCAGAGGAAATCTGCGTAATACCAGCCGGTTTTCCCTCCGATGCTGAAAATTCTTTCTGTGGCTAACTCTTCAGAATCCACTTTCATTTCGCGGATATCTTTAAAACAGCCTTTGGAAGGAACTTCCAGATATTGCCATACATTTCTCGCATGAAAAGGGCTTGAAAACGAATCGTACCAACTGGAAAGCACGTCATTCTGTTTAATTTTGTCGAACGCCAGCCCGATCGCTTCTTTATAGGAAAATAACTTGATTCCCAGATCTTGGGCTAATGTATTCTTTTTGGCGATTACATCAATTTTCATACTATCGACGAGGTTTTGCGCCAAAGAGTAGCTGGTGCTGGTAATAAAATAAAGCCAGTACGACGATAGTTTTGGTGTCATCACAGGTACGGTGAACACGCTTCTTTTCAGGCCACGCACTTCGGAATATTGCAGCAACATTTCTTTATAGGTTAGAATATCTGTTCCGGCGATGTCGTAATTTTTGTTATAAGTGAAATCTTTGCCTAAAACGCCCACCAGAAACTGTATTACGTTCCGGATGGCAATTGGCTGACATTTCGTTTTCAGCCATTTTGGCGCAACCATCACCGGAAGTTTCTCAACCAGATCACGGATGATTTCGAAAGAAGCGCTGCCTGAGCCCACGATAATTCCTGCACGGAGACTCGTTAATGCATACTTTTCACTTTTCAGCGCCTCTTCAACATTTTTTCTCGACTGAAGATGTTTTGAAAGTTTTTCTTCGTTAATAATTCCGGTAAGAAAAATTACCTGTTTCACTGCAGATCCTTCGAGGGCATATTTAAAATTTTCTGCAGAAATTTTTTCTTTTTCCTCAAAGTCGCCATCATCTGAAGACATAGAATGAATCAGATAATAAGCGTGATCAATATCTTTGGGAATATTTTCCAGTGTCGAATCATCCAGAAAATCATTTTCAACTATCTCTATCTGGTGAAGATGGTTCTGAAAAAGTCTTGTGCTGAATCTTTTTCTGTCCCTCACAGAGCAAACCACGGTATGACCTTCTTCCAATAATTGGATGAGAAGCCGTTTGCCAATGTAGCCTGTAACGCCGGTGAGAAAGATTTTCATCAGATAATTATTTTTTCCAGAATCCGGTAGCGGCTTTCAAAAATGAATTTTACTTTGTTTCTAACGGGTGTCCCAGCAATTAAGTCGCCAAAAATCCCGAAAGGCATCTTAAAATTCACGATGTCGGTCATTTTTACTTTTCCGTCCGGCGTTTCTTCGAAATGATGTTCATGATGCCACATCGCATAAGGTCCGAATCGCTGTTCATCTACAAAAAACTTCTCTTTTACGAAATGGGTAATTTCAGTAATCCAGTTGCTTTTTACAAAAGGAAAAATTCCGATTTTATAGGTGATGATTTGTCCCTGATAGGTTTCTGAGCCGGGATTATTAGTGATGCGAAAATTCATCTCATCCGGCGTAATCTTATCAAGATTTGTTGGAACGGTGAAAAATTCCCAGGCTTTTTCCAAAGAAATCGGGAGAATCTGTTCGGAAGTCAGCGTGTAAATTCCAGACTGTTTAGTGATTTTAATGTCCATAATTCCTGATTGGTGCTGGTGGATAATTCCATTTTCTTTTAAAAAATTCAAAAACCAAAACAATACTGTACAAAAGTGTGAAACAGTAAAAACTGTCTTCCAAAGGCATGGTTCCTACGCGTATTCCAAGGTTTTCGGTGTCGTCATAAAATACAACCGGATTTTCGGAGTAATTCCCGGTCAACGCATTATTGACAAAATAAAACGGAATATAAATCACAATAAAACTCAGATAAAATCTTTGCGCATCTTTCCATTTATAAATGATCTGGAGCAGCATGAGCAAAGCAAAAAGTCCGAAACTGCAAACGGTGTAGATTTTATCATAGTTGAATACCGCGACTGCGAAACTCACGACAAATAGGATGTAGGTAATGAATTTCGTGATGCTTTCATTCAAAATTATTTTAGGAATAAAATATTCAAGCGAATAATGAATGAAGACGCTGGCATAAGGAATGAGCAGGAAGAAAAGGTATTCTTCCAGCGGCATTTGGAAAATCCGTACTCCGATTAAATATTCATCATTAAATCCCCAAACTTTAGTGTAGGTGAAATAAATATCCCAGGCGATAAAGAATAATCCGACCAGTAAAATTGCTGAGAAAAAAGCTTTCCAGTACTGAATGAAGTGCATTCTTTTCCGCTCGAAACTGAAGAGAAAAGGAATAGAAAAGCTCAGAATATCGAGTAATAAATAATAATACGACTGCAAGATTTAAATTTTATGAAGTTGATAATTTGGCTTCGCGGAAATATTTCAACGGAACGAAGAGCATCCCGAAGCATTCGCCTTCTTCTTTTCCCAAATGTTTGTGATGTATTTTGTGAGCTTTTCTCAATCCTCTGAAATACCAGTTATTGGTCTTGTCGAACCATTTAAAACGACGGTGAATCAATACATCATGCACTAAAAAGTAGCCCATTCCGTATAATAATATTCCCAGTCCTACGAAAAACATCCAGTTGATTTCGCCACGTGTTCCGAAGTAAAACAGCAGCATACTCGGGATAGCGAAAACCACGAAAAAGAAATCGTTTTTTTCGAAAATATGAGGGTATCCAGGCTGGTGGTGATCTTCGTGAAAATACCAGCCCAAACCATGCATAATGTATTTGTGGGTGAGCCAGGTAACCCCTTCCATTGAGACGAAAACCACTAGTGTAATCATTATATAAAGTAGAGCGTCCATTTGTTACAGTTTTAAATGCATTTTGATTCTTTTGTTCAAATCCTCGTCTTTCGATTTTTTGTATTCGGCTAAGATAAAGTTTTTGTCGGTTTTCAAATCTTTATTGTAGCCCAGAAAAGCTGGTGTCTGTTCCTGCGAGATATACCTCATAAAACGGATTTCCAGATTACTTGGATCTTTGCTTACGGCATTATCCAGCGCTTTTTTTCCCTTGTTGAAATACGAAAGTTTGTTCCAGGGATTCACGGCATGTTTCGCCATAAAGAAATTTCCGACAGCATAAAAGGCTTCGTAAATAGGTTTTTTAGTTTTTGTATAAGTTTCTTTTGAGTTGTTGATCAGGATTTTTGTAGCGCTCTCAGAATTTTCTCCTCTTTGAAGAAGAAGCCTGAAGTCCGATAAATCCTGCGCGTCTATCATCATGGTAAAACAACAAAAAAGGGTGAAGAATATTTTTTTCATCTTAAAATCTCAGACTAAGTTGAAGTTTTTGTTGAGCATCATTTCGCCGAAAAGGTAAATTTTTCTGGCGTTTGAAACTCTGATTCTTTTCGTGAGAAGTAGTTCAGGTTTTGTCTTGCGGATTTTCTTAAACAAATTAATATAATATTTATACGCCATAAATACGGCAATCCTGCTCGAAATCGGAAGCATTTTAATCCCGATAAATGCATGGGCGAAATCTTTGGCAATATCCGCTTCAATCTGCTGCTTTGCCTGCGAACTAAACCTACTGAAATCCACATTCGGGAAATACATTCTGTTTAAATCATTAAAATCTGCACTGATGTCGCGTAAAAAATTGATCTTCTGAAATGCCGCACCCAAACTCTGCGCATAAGGTTTTAATCTGTCGTATTCTTCCACATTTCCGTCTACAAAAACTTTCAGACACATTAAACCAACCACTTCGGCAGATCCGTAAATGTATTCGTTATATTTTTCATCATTAAAGTTTTTGATGTCGCCCAAATCCATTTTCATGGAATGTAAAAACGCATCAACCAAATGTTGAGGAATATTTTTCTCTCTTTGGGTTAAACAGAAAGACTGTAAAATTGGATTCAGAGATATGCCGTTTTCGAGTGCCGAACGGTAATTCTGCTCAAATTCCTCCAGAAGTTTGGCTTTATCATAGTCGTGAAAGGTATCTACAATTTCGTCTGCGAAACGTACAAAACCATAAATGTTGTAAATGTGCTGACGGATTTCAGGCTGAAAAAGGGTAGAAGCCCGGGAAAAGGAGGTGCTGTATTTTTCAGTCACTAACTTAGACGACTGCCCGCATACTTTGTTGAAAATTTCTAAGTTATTCATCGGTTTGGTTTTTATAAAATTCGGTTTCTGTTTTTAAGAATATAATCAGTAACCACTTTTCCGGAGATTAAAGCCGGAGGTACACCAGGTCCGGGAACCGTTAGCTGTCCTGTGTAGAAAAGGTTTTTGATTTTTTTGTTATCGATACTGGGTCTTAAAACGGAGGTCTGCAACAAAGTATTAGCCAGTCCGTATGCGTTTCCGCGGCAAGAATGATACCGTTCTTTAAAATCCTGAACTCCGAAACTTTTTTTAAAGATAACGGAACTCCGCAGGTTTTCGCCTGTGTTTTTTTCGATCCGTTCCATAATCAATTCAAAATACTGATCATGAATTTCCGTTGAATCCTCTAAATCTACCGCAACAGGAATCAGGAAAAAGCCGATCTCTTTTCCTTCAGGGCAAAGTTCATCATCGGTTTTGCTGGAGAAGTTTGCGTAAAACAGCGGTTTTTTCGGAAGCGTTTTCGTGTCATAAATCTCTTCAGCGTGCTGTTCGAAATCAGTATCAAAGAATAAATTATGATGCTGTAACTGAGGAACTTTTTTGTCGAACGCCACATAATATAAAAAGGAAGATGGTGCAAATGTTTTCTTCTGCCAGTAATCAGCGGTATAATTCTGCTCCGTTGACTTCAGCAAAGTCTCCGTGTGCGCATAATCCGCTCCGGAAATCACGATGTCTGCTTCGAAAACACCGTTTTTGGTGATGACGGATTTCGCGTCATTATCCTCTGTGAAAATTTCTGTCACTTCTTCGTTAACCATAAACTTTACGCCCAATTCTTCGGCCAGCTGCTGCATTCCTTTTGCCACGGCGTTAAAACCGCCTTTCGGATACCATGTTCCCATTCCGAAATCGGCATGGTTCATAAAATTGTAAAAGGCAGGTGTATTGTTGGGTTTTGCGCCTAAAAATAATACCGGGAATTCAAGAATACTTCTGAGCTTATGATTTTTGATTTTTTTTCTTACCGTTTCAGAAATATTATATACAAAAAGCGGCAGACGTTTTGCGGTTTCCACACTTACCAGTTCCAGAATAGATTTGCCGGGGTTGTAAACCAGATCCTGCATCGCGATTTCGTAATTGGCTTTCGCTTTTTTCATGAAATCCTTTAAATGTTTGCCGCTGCCGGGTTCTATTTTTTCAAAGGTTTCTATTATTTCTTCAGGTTTGTCGGAGATATCAATGAAATTATCTTTCCCGAAATACACGCGGTAACCCGGAGAAAGTTTCTCAAGCTGATAATAATCTGAAACTTTTCTGCCAAAATCTGCGAAAAATCTTTCGAAAATATCCGGCATCCAGTACCAGCTTGGTCCCATGTCGAATTTGAAGCCATCAATTTCAAGCAACGATGCACGGCCGCCAACCTGTTCGTTTTTTTCCAAAACGGTTACTTGAAACCCTGCTTTAGCCATATAACAGGCAGAAGCGAGCGACGAAAATCCTGAACCTATAATAATGACTTTTTTCATAAACTTAAATAATGGACCAAAAATATACTTAAATTTTTAATTAAGAAAATATTTTTACTAATTTTGTGATTCAAATTATCAATGATAAATATATTTAAAAAAACAGATAGGTATTTAAATTTTTATTTTGTTCCTAAGTGATTATAGAATGTAGTAGTTGCGACTGTTTTTGAATCGGTAATTTGTTCAGTATCTTTGCAAAAAGTAACAGCAATTTTTATTTTGGATATCAAGATAATCGCTGGCTGGTGACAGAAATTAAAAAATATGTAAAATGGAGTTAAATTTAATCATTGACATTCTCACAGAACTCGATAATTATCAGAAAGCTAATCCAAATGCTAACGCGGGTTTAGATGATTTCCGGCTTTATCTGAATCAGAAAGCGTACGAAAATGAGAATCCAAGAAATTTAACAGAAAAATTTGATCTTGATGTTTACGATCTCGAAAATGAAATCGCAAAACAGGTCATTATGCTCGGCAGATATTCCAAACAGCTGATCCGTAAATCTCTGGAAAACCATCCCGATTTGGTTAACGAGGATTTCACCTATCTTTTCAGAATGATGGATTATGACAGTCTTACGAAAATGCAGCTGATCGAAAAAAATGCCCATGAAAAACAGACCGGAATCGAAATCATCAAACGTTTGGTGAAAAACGGCCTGTTAGCCGAAAGCCCCGATGAACACGATAAAAGAAGTACGAGGATTGCAGTAACAAAAAAAGGGAAAAAAGTTTTTTTGGAATCAATGCAGGATATCACCGTTGTGTCAAAAATAATGTGCGGACAATTGAATACCAAGGAAAAAGAATCTCTGCTCAGTTCGCTTAAAAAGCTCAATACATTTCACCATACCGTTTACTCGAACTTTAAAAACGAAAATACTTCCGAAATCCTGAAATTAATTTAAAATGCCCGAAAAACTATCCGTTTTCTGGTTCAGAAGAGATTTAAGATTATCTGATAATCACGGACTGTATCAAGCATTAGTTTCCGGAAACAAAGTCTTACCCATTTTTATTTTCGATACCGAAATCCTTTCCCAACTCGAAAGTAAAGAAGACCGTAGAGTTGATTTTATTTTTCAGGTATTGAATGACATCAATAATGAACTGGAAAAAACCGGAAAAGCAATTCAGATTTTTCATGGTAAGCCGTTAGAAATATTTCAGAAGCTTTCTGAAAATTATGCTATCAAAGAAGTTTTCTGCAACGAAGATTACGAACCTTCTGCGATTAAAAGAGATTTGGCAGTAGCTGATTTTTTAACTTCTAAAAAAATCGAATTTCGTTCGTTCAAAGATCAGGTTCATTTTCACAAAAATGAAATACTGAAATCTGATAAAACGCCGTACACCGTTTACACACCGTACTCCAAACAGTGGCTTTTGAAATATGATGCTGAGCAAACAGAAAGTTATCAGTCTGAGCAGTATATCCATCATTTCGAGAATGTTGAAAGACAGGAATTTTCATTGGAAGACATTGGGTTCCGTTCCACAGAACTAGAATTTAAAAGTCCAAATATCAACGAGGAGATTTTAAAACATTATCACAAAACCCGGAATTTTCCGGCAACCAAAACCTCAGAAATGAGTGTTCACCTGCGTTTCGGTACGAGCAGTGTTCGGAGACTTGCGCAAACCGCGGCCTCACTCAACCAAACCTATCTTAAAGAATTGATTTGGCGGGAGTTCTTTATGCAGATTCTCTATCATTTTCCTAAAGTTGTACAGCAATCTTTCAAAGCGAAATACGACGGAATTTCCTGGATTAATGATCCTGAAAATTTAAAAAAATGGCAGACTGGCAAAACTGGTTATCCCCTTGTGGATGCGGGAATGCGCGAACTGAACGAAACCGGTTTGATGCACAACCGCGTGAGAATGGTTTGCGCAAGCTTTCTTACCAAACATTTACTCATTGACTGGCGTATTGGCGAAGCATATTTCGCGGAAAAGCTGCTTGATTATGATTTGTCGGCCAACAACGGAAACTGGCAATGGAGCGCGGGTTCCGGTTGCGATGCGGCGCCATATTTCAGGGTATTTAATCCCGAAGAGCAGCAGAAAAAGTTTGACCCAGATTTTGTGTACATTAAAAAATGGATAAAGGAATTCGGAACTTCAGCTTATCCGAAACCGATGATCGATCACAAATTCGCCAGAGAAAGAGCGCTGGAATCTTATAAAAAAGGACTGCAGGAATTACTGTAAAATATTCAAACTTTTGGGCTGTACTTTTACTTTTACCGGCGATTCTATTTTGTTGAATTCTCCGTCCAGATGCCAGTTTTTCGTATCCACTTCAAACTGGATTTCAGAAACAGGAAGATAAGTAACGTACTGATCGTCTTTCAGTCTTTTGGTAAACATTCTAAACGCGAAAAAAGGCGAGTAGGTTAATGGGAATTTCTTTACCAAAACCAAATCTACCAAACCGTCGCTTTTGCTTGCTTTAGGAGCAATGTAAGCGTTATTGCCGAACTGCCGCGTGTTGGCGATGTTCAGCATTAAATAGCGGCCGCTGTATTTCTTAAAGCTTTCGGTGAGAAATTTAATCTGTACCGGTTTATAATTGAAAAAAGTTTTGATCGAAACTTTAATATAATTTTTGAAACCTCTGTCGGTTTTTTCAAATTCCTTCACCACTTTCCCGTCAAAACCTGTCCCGGATACGTTGATCGAAAGTCTTCCGTTAACCGTGAAAGTATCGATTTTTTTCACCTTCCTGGCTTTAATTTTGGCTAAAAGTTCGTCGATGTTTTTTGAAAATTTTGTTTCATTTGAAAATCCATTTCCAGATCCGGCCGGGAAAATGGCAAGGATTTTATCTGTATTGATCAGTTTTTGAGCGACTGTTGAAATAGTGCCGTCTCCACCCACGGCCACAAAAATATCGGTGGTTGCATAATGATTGTCAATAAAATTAAAAGTTCCCTGAATCGACTCTGATATATAAAACAGAGGATTGCTTACCTCTTTTTTTAAGGCACGCAAAAACGGATGATAATCTTTTTTAGCCGAAAAAGGATTGATGATGAAGGCAACGTTTTCCATAAAGACAGAGCAGCAGAAGACTGCAGAATTAATTTAAATTCAGTTTCGTTCTGAAATCCTGAGTCAGAAAAGGTTTAATTTCGGTGTAGGGAATTTTAATAAGAACCGGGCCTGCCGCATAGGCCGCAATTTCATACTGATTGTAAAGAAAGTAAAGGTTATTCTTGTCGAAATAAAAATTATCGTTTAACGGAATTTCTTTTACGAGAAGCATTTCTGCCTGACCTCTTTCCAGATCGTTCTTCAGGAAATGATCCATGAGAATCCTGCTCCATATTTTTGCATCACGCACTTTCAAAATATCTGCAAGAGTTACCTGCTTATTTGTTTTCACATCGAAAACCCTGTATAATTCATTAAAATAACCGTGAGCACCACCGGTGTAACCATCAGCTTTATATTGAACCGTCAGGTAATCGTTGAGCTGTGAAAACATTTTCATATAAGAATTCTGTTCCCAGGTTCGCGGAAAATCCGGAGCCCAGTCTTCGAGAGATTTCTTAACACCGTCATAATATTCTTTCTTCTGAGTATTGAGTTCCGTAGTGATATTTTCTCTTGAATATTGCTCCAGTTTCATATTAACCGGTGCGTAAATGCTGTCCAGCAGCACTTTATTACTCAGGTTCGGAAACACCAAGACTGTGGATTTAAAACCGGCCGTAAGATTTTCACTTACCTTTAAGGAATCAACAATCTTCACGGAATCTGTCGCTGATAAATCGACTTTGGTGATTTGCTCAGGCAATTGTTCGGATTTTTCCACCGGTGATTTTTCTGCTTTTTTACAGCTGATTACAGATAAAATAACTAAAAACAGAACAGCGGAAATATTTTTCATCCTCAAAATTAATTATTTTAAAACAAAAAACTGCTCAAAATTGAACAGTTTTTTATGTAATCTATGTTATTGTTAATTAAACATCGATTTTTGCGTACACCGCATTTTTCTCGATAAACTCTCTTCGTGGCGGTACTTCGTCGCCCATCAGCATGGAGAATACATTATCCGCATCGGCAAGACTTTCAATGGTAACCTGTTTCAGAATTCGGTTTTCAGGATTTAACGTAGTTTCCCAAAGCTGCTCAGGGTTCATTTCCCCAAGACCTTTGTAACGCTGTACTTCAACGCCTTTACCGTCCGGAGCCATTTCTAAAGTAAATTCCTCACGTTCCTTTTCATTGTAGGCATAGATTTTTTTGTTTCCTTTTTTAAGGAGATACAATGGCGGCTGCGCGATGTAGATATAGCCGTTCTCGATCAGTTCTTTCATGTAACGGAAGAAGAAGGTCAAAATTAACGTAGAAATATGCGAGCCATCGATATCAGCATCTGTCATAATCACTACCTTATGGTAACGCAACTTATTCATGTTGAGTGCCTTGCTGTCTTCTTCAGTCCCTACAGAAACGCCTAGAGCGGTATAAATATTTTTAATTTCTTCGTTATCGTAAACTTTATGAAGCATAGACTTTTCTACGTTCAGAATTTTACCTCTCAACGGAAGAATTGCCTGGAAGTGACGGTCACGGCCCTGTTTTGCAGTTCCCCCTGCCGAATCTCCCTCGACAAGGAAAATCTCAGAAATTGCAGGATCTTTGGATGAACAGTCGGACAGTTTTCCCGGAAGTCCGCTGCCGCCCATCGGTGATTTTCTCTGAACAAGTTCTCTTGCTTTTTTCGCCGCCTGTCTTGCTTTTGCAGCTAAAACCACTTTTTGAACGATGATTTTTGCTTCGTTAGGGTTTTCTTCTAAAAAGTTCGTAAGCATTTCACCTACGATTTTATCAACCGCGCCCGAAACTTCAGAGTTACCCAACTTGGTTTTGGTTTGCCCTTCAAACTGAGGTTCCATTACTTTTACAGAAATTACCGCCGTAAGACCCTCACGAAAATCATCACCGGTAACTTCTACTTTTTCTTTTGCAGGAATTCCAAGTTCATCAGCAAATTTTTTCAAAGTTCTTGTTAAAGCTCTTCGGAAACCTGCTAAGTGTGTACCACCTTCATGGGTATTGATGTTGTTCACATAAGAGTGAAGATTTTCGTTGTAAGAAGTGTTGTAACGCATCGCAACTTCTACCGGGATATCATCTTTGTCACCTTCCATGAAAATCACATTGCTCATGATCGATTCTCGGTTCCCGTCGATAAATTCTACAAACTCTTTTAGTCCGCCTTCGGAATGAAAAGTTTCTACATTGAAAGTCCCGTCTTCATTTGGATGTCTTTCATCAGTCAAAGTAATGGTGATTCCTTTGTTCAGGAATGAAAGTTCTCTTAACCTTGCTGCCAAAGTATCGTAGTTATATACCAACTCCTGAAAAATAGTATGATCGGGCTGGAAGAATACTTCAGTTCCTCTTTCATCAGTAGTGCCGATTTCTTTAACATCAGCTAAAGCTTTACCTTCTGAATACTTCTGTTGGTATACTTTTCCGTTTCTGTTTACGGTAGCGATAAGTGAGGTTGAAAGTGCGTTAACACAAGATACCCCAACCCCGTGAAGTCCACCGGAAACTTTGTAAGAATCCTTATCGAACTTACCCCCGGCACCAATCTTAGTCATTACAACTTCAAGTGCAGATTTCTGCTCCTTTTCGTGAAAGTCTACCGGAATTCCACGGCCGTTATCTTTCACAGAAATTGATTCTCCCTCGTGAATGGTAACGGAAATGGTGTCGCAATGTCCTGCTAATGCCTCATCAATGGAATTATCTACCACTTCATACACCAAATGGTGAAGACCTCTGGGGCCTACATCGCCAATGTACATGGATGGTCTTAACCTCACATGTTCCATTCCTTCCAACGCCTGTATACTGCTCGCTGTATATTCTTTTTGACTCATATTTTCTTTTTTGCCAACAAAATTTGGTGCTGGCTGCTATAAATTTCAATTAAATTTTTCTGAATTTCCATCTTTCCGGTTTCTCAAAAAGACCAACAAATATACTGAATTTAATCGGATTACGAAACTTGGAAAGGTGATTAAAAATGAAGAAGTTTTCCACAAAAAAGTCCCCGGAATTACGGGGACTTTTTTAATAATAGACCTGCTGCTAAAGAAGTTTCATAAGAACAGCATCTTCAGCTTTTTCAACTTTAACCATTTCGAATTTGGTGAGATTTTTTGCTGCTTTGTCCCATTTTTTACCCGAGAGTTGGCTTCTGTTTTTCACTTCAGCAAGCTCCATGGCTTCTTCCTGAGAATTCAGGATTTCGAGAATTACTTTTTCGTCTTCGCCCAGTTCGATTTGGGGAACTATTTTTTCGGGTTTCATTTGCGGGAAGAACAAAACTTCCTGGATGGACGGATTGTTGGTTAAAAACATAATTAAACGGTCCATACCGATACCTAAACCTGAAGTTGGCGGCATACCGTACTCCAAAGCGCGCAAAAAGTCGTTATCGATGAACATCGCCTCGTCATCGCCTCTTTCAGAAAGTGCCATTTGCGATTCGAAACGTTCTCTCTGGTCAATCGGGTCATTTAATTCTGAATAAGCATTCGCGATTTCTTTTCCGCAAACCATTAACTCAAATCTTTCGGTTAAACCTTCTTTGCTGCGGTGTTTTTTTGTTAAAGGCGACATCTCAATCGGATAATCGGTGATAAAAGTCGGCTGGATGAAGTTTCCTTCACATTTTTCCCCGAAAATTTCGTCGATTAATTTTCCTTTGCCCATGGTTTCGTTCACTTCAACACCAATTGATCTAGCGAAATCAAAGAGTTCCTGCTCGGATTTTCCGGTGATATCAAAACCTGTAAATTTCTGAATCGCTTCAGTCATGGAAATTCTAGGGTAGGGCGCTTTCCAGTTAATGGTATGTTCACCAAAAGTCGATTCCGAATCTCCGTTAACCTGAGTGGCGCAGAATTCCAGTAATTTCTCAGTGAAATCCATCATCCAGTTGTAATCTTTGTACGCAACATAGATTTCCATTGCAGTAAATTCCGGGTTATGGGTTCTGTCCATTCCTTCGTTTCTGAAGTTTTTCGAAAATTCATATACTCCATCGAAACCTCCGACAATTAATCTTTTCAGATATAATTCGTTCGCAATTCTTAAATATAAGGGAATATCTAAAGCATTGTGATGCGTGATGAACGGTTTGGCTGCAGCGCCACCAGGAATTGACTGTAGAATCGGGGTTTCTACCTCAAAATAGCCTGCGTCATTGAAAAATGTACGCATGGCATTGAAGAGTTTTGTTCTTTTTACAAAAACTTCTTTCACGTGAGGATTCACCGTTAAATCTACATAACGCTGGCGGTATCTGAGTTCAGGATCGTTGAAAGCATCGTGTACAACTCCGTTTTCATCGGTTCTTGGTTGTGGAAGCGGGCGTAAAGATTTGGTTAGAATTTTAAAATTCTCAACTTTCACGGTCATTTCACCAACCTGGGTGGTGAAAAGTTCGCCTTCGATGCCGATGATATCACCGATGTCTAAAAGGTGTTTATAAACTTCGTTATACAGGGTTTTATCTTCGCCGGTACAGATTTCATCACGGTTAAAATACACCTGAATGCGACCTTCGGAATCCTGCAGTTCAGCAAAACTTGCTTTCCCCTGGATTCTTCGGCTCATCAGTCTTCCGGCAATCTGTACTTTTTTGCCTTCTGTAAAATTTTCCTTGATGGATTTTGTGGTATCTGTGATTTTATATTCTTCGGCCGGAAAAGCATCGATCCCCATTTTCTGTAAAGTGGCTAACTTTTCTCTCCGGATAATTTCCTGTTCTGATAACTGCATGTTTTCTTGCTTTTTAAGAGCGCAAATTTAGTGATTTTTTGATGAATATAAACAAAAAAAGCAGCCGTTGCCGACTGCCTGTAATCATTTGAACCTTTGGGTTATTTAACTACAGTAGAATCAGCAGCTACTGGTGTTGCTGCTGGAGCAGTAACGGTAACTTCTGCTTCCGGCTCTTCCAGCATTCTGTTGCTTTCGGTTGAAGTTTCTTTTTTTGAGCATCCAGCCAATACCAAACCGCCGATGAATGCAAATGCGAATAATTTTTTCATTGTAAATTTAATTTGGGCAAAAATAGAAATTTCAAAAGGAATTGCAAGTTTGTATAAATTTTATCATCCAGCCTTCGGAAGGTTATTCTTAATTATACCGGTTATAAATGATGATTCTCTAGCATTTTCTCTGGAATTTGAGTAATTTTGCACTATGAAAAAGTACATTACTTACTTTTTGATATGTACTTACCTCTTTTCTTTTTCAGAGGTTAGGCAGATTTTGAAAATGCCTAATCTTATTGAACATTACATTTCCCATAAAATCATCGATAACGGAACTACGGTTTTTTCGTTTATTAAAATGCACTACCTCGAGGATCACGGCATTGATGGAGATTATCATCAGGATATGAAACTTCCGTTCAAAACACATGATGTTTCGGTTAATGTTTTCAGTTTTGTGTTTCCCCCGAAAAAAATAGAATTCAATTTCGAGCATAAACCTCTCGACATTGATGAACAGCAGAATTTTGCCTATTCCGAAAATTTCTTTCCCTCTGTTTTCCAAAAAATCTGGCAGCCGCCTAAAATTTAATTTAAGAATTATCAAAGATAAAATAATGTTTAGACCACAGGTTTAGGCTTGTTTACACTTACTTAAAAGTCTAATTTTTAAATTAAATCAAAATGAATAACGCACATCTGCATTTGGTTGTTAACCATTTGCCAATCATATTTCCTATTGTAGGAGTAATCATTTTACTGATAGCGATTTTTACAAAATCCGACGTTTCAAAACGTAACGCTTATATCGTTTTTATTCTTGGTGCAGTTGCATCAGTACCTGCTATGGCGACAGGCGAAGGCGCAGAGGATGCAATCGAAAATATTCAGGGTGTTTCTGAAAATCTTATGCACAGGCACGAAGAAGCCGCAGAAATTTTCGCAGGAATGTCATATTTTCTTGGAGCTGTTTCTCTTCTAGGCTTTCTTACAAGTTACCGGAATTTTTCTGTGGATAAGCTGATGCCGGTTACGATAGTAATCGTGGCGGGAGTTTCTCTGTATTTCGCTCAGGAAGCTGGCAGAACCGGTGGGGAAATTCGTCACACAGAAATCCGCAGCGGCGCAAACATCCAAAATGCGGTCGAAAATTCTGGTGAAGACCAAGATGACTGATGTCATTTTTTAGAAAATGGCTCTTAAAAATTCTTATTCGGGCTGTTTTTTTATTAATTTTAATAGTGAAAGCTATTGATTTGTAATTATTTAACTCAAATTAAAATGCTAAATAAAATCATAAATTTTTCCATAAAAAATAAGCTGATAATCATCCTGATGACACTCGGCTGGATTATTTACGGAATTATAGAACTCCGGAAACTGCCCATTGATGCCGTACCGGATATTACCGATAACCAAGTACAGCTGATTACTTCGTCGCCAAGTTTGGGCGCACCCGATGTGGAGCGGTTTATTACTTTTCCGTTAGAACAGGCGATGAACAATATACAGGGAATCAAACAGATGCGAAGTTTTTCGCGTTTCGGTCTTTCTGTTGTGACCATTGTTTTCGAGGAAGACGTAGATCTTTATCTCGCAAGGCAGCAGGTCTCCGAACGGTTACAAAATGTTTCTAAAGATATTCCTGTTACGCTTGGAGTCCCGGAAATGGCCCCAATTTCTACTGGTTTAGGCGAAATTTATCAGTATGTAATACGTCCGAAAACGGGTTACGAGCACCGTTACACTGCTATGGAGCTTCGTACCATTCAGGATTGGATTGTAAGACGACAACTTCTGGGTACAGAAGGTGTTGCTGATGTTGCCAGTTTTGGCGGAAACCTGAAGCAGTATGAAGTTGCAGTAAATCCTGCGCAACTTAAAGCGATGGGAGTGACGATCCAGGAGGTTTTCACCGCTCTGGAAAACAATAACCAGAATACTGGTGGTGCATATATTGAAAAAGGTCCTACAATTCTATACATCAGGACAGAAGGTTTGATGGGTAAAATCCATGACATCGAAAAAACAGTCGTAAAAAATCTTCCCGATGGAACGCCTGTTTTAATTGAAAATATTGGAAAAGTGCAGTACGGAAAAGCCATCCGCTACGGCGCCATGACCTATAACGGAAAAAGTGAAGTTGCCGGCGCGGTGGTGATGATGATGAAGGGCGCCAATTCCAATAAAGTTATTGAAAATGTAAAAATCCGTATCGACGAAATCCGCAAAACCCTTCCTGAAGGAGTAATCATCGAACCTTTCCTCGACCGGACCAAGATGGTAAACAATGCGATCAGCACAGTTTCTAAAAACCTTCTTGAAGGTGCGTTAATCGTCATATTTGTTCTTGTAGTTTTCCTCGGAAATCTTAGAGCAGGATTTATCGTTTCGTCTGTCATTCCGCTTTCCATGCTTTTTGCGTTTATCATGATGAATATCTTCGGGGTTTCCGGAAATCTCATGAGTTTAGGCGCGCTGGATTTCGGCTTGATTGTGGATGGTGCTGTGATTATTGTGGAAGCCATTCTACACAGGCTTCATGGCCCAGCGCTCGCCAACAAAAACTTCCTTACCGCAAAAGAAATGGACGAAACCGTGGAGAGTTCAGCTGGTAAAATGATGAATTCTGCGGTATTCGGACAGATTATTATTCTGATTGTTTACTTGCCAATCCTCACGCTGGAAGGTGTAGAAGGTAAAATGTTCAAACCGATGGCGCAAACGGTTATTTTTGCACTTTTAGGTGCATTTATCCTGTCTTTAACTTATGTCCCGATGATGAGCGCGCTGTTTCTTTCCAAGAAAATTACTCATAAGAAAAATTATGCCGACCGGATGATGGACAAGCTTGAAGCAGTTTATGATAAAATTCTTAAGGTGGTTTTAAAATTTCAGAATCCTTTATTTTTCAGTGTTTTAGGGCTTTTCTTCGTTTCGGTTTTTATCATGACTAAATTAGGTGGAGAATTTATTCCCATACTTCCCGAAGGCGATTTTGCCGTTGATACGAGGGTTTTACCGGGAAGTAACCTTAAAACTTCTACCGATGCAGTTTTAAAAAGCCAGCAAATACTGCTGAAAAAATTCCCTGAAATTGAAAAAATTGTAGGGAAAACCGGAAGCAGCGAAATACCCACCGATCCAATGCCGATTGATGCGAGTGATATGATGATTATTCTTAAACCACGTAAAGAATGGACTTCCGCAAAATCATATGACGAACTCGCCGAAAAAATGTCTGCAGAGCTGAAGAAAAATATCGTGGGCGTTACCTATTCATTCCAATATCCGGTTAACATGAGGTTTAATGAACTGATGACCGGTGCAAGACAGGATGTTGTATGTAAAATTTTCGGTGAAAATCTCGATTCATTAAAGATTTACGCTGAAAAACTGGGTGAAATTTCCAAAAAAATCGATGGAGCAGAAAATATTTATGTTGAACCAATTTCCGGAATGCCACAAATTCTTATTGAATATAACCGCCCCGCACTTTCGCAATATGGATTAAGCATTGGTGAGGTCAATAAAATGGTAAATACCGCTTTTGCAGGCCAGAGCGCGGGTTCCGTTTTCGAAGAAGAGAAAAAATTTGATTTGGTAGTCCGTCTGGATGGGGAACTCAGGAAAAATCTCGAAGATGTAAAAAATCTTCTGATTCCCACGCCCACTGGTGTTGAAATTCCTTTAAGCGCAGTAGCTCAGGTGGAATTAAAGGAAAGTGTAAACCAGATCCAGCGCGAAGAAGCACACCGCCGAATCATCGTTGGGTTCAATGTAAAGGGCCGCGACATTCAGTCGACCGTGCAGGATTTACAGCAAATGGTGGATAAGAATTTAAAACTTCCCGTAGGTTATACCATAAAATACGGCGGAACGTTCGAGAATCTTCAACAGGCACAGCAACGGCTTGGTATCGCGGTTCCTATCAGTTTGGCTTTAATTCTTCTGATGCTTTATTTCGCATTCAGTTCAGTGAAATATGGGTTGATTATTTTCACTACAATCCCACTTTCGGCTATTGGCGGAATTTTATCGCTTTGGCTGCGCGGAATGAACTTCAGTATTTCTGCAGGTGTAGGTTTTATCGCTCTTTTCGGGGTTGCGGTGCTTAACGGAATTGTATTGATTGCAGAGTTTAACCGGCAGAAGGAAATTCATTCAAACCTCCACGAAGTAGTACGTGTTGGCGGTAAAATGCGGCTGCGTCCGGTACTGATGACGGCTTTGGTAGCCTCGCTCGGATTTTTGCCGATGGCGATAAGCCAGGGTGAAGGTGCAGAAGTACAAAGACCACTCGCAACAGTAGTGATCGGTGGTTTACTTCTCGCGACTTTCCTTACGCTTTTCATTTTGCCAACCGTTTATATCTGGTTTGAAAAACATTTTCCACAACGAAAAAAAACCATTAACCTCGATGAATAATTTTAAAATAATGAAACCTCAATATCTCAGTCTGTTTTTTTTAATATTTTTTCTAAAATCCTTTTCACAGACTCCCATTTCTTTGGAAAATGCTTACGAAAAGGCAAGTCAGAACAATCTTAATTTAAAATCGGGACAGCTGAAAGCTGAATATCAGAACCGGATACAGAATTCTGCGGTGGCCATTGATCCTTTGAACATTAATGCGGAAATCGGACAGATAAATTCGGCGTATGTTGATAATGCTTTTTCGGTTAACCAAACGCTGCGGTTGCCGAAATTCTATAGAACCCACAAACAGGTTTTAACGGAACAGTGGAAAAACGCAATGCTGGGTCTGGAGGTGCAGACATGGCAGCTGAAAAGGGAAATTGCTTTGGTGTACAATAATCTGAATTATATCGACGAAAAACAGAAACTTCTGAAAAAAACCGACAGCATCTATTCAAATTATTACAAACGTTCTGAACTTCGGCTGAAAGCGGGCGAAAGCAATATTCTGGAAAAAACCACGGCAGAAGCTTACCGAAGCCAGGCTGAAATTCAGCTCCAAAGTCTGCTGAAAGACCGCGAAATTACACTTCATCAGTTCAATTATCTGATTAATGAGGGTGAAATGTATCAAAATGAAAAGGGCAGTTTTTATCTTTTGAATCTGAATTTTGATGAAAATTTCAGTGGAAACCCTTTGGTCCTGTCGCAGCTTGAACATCAGAAAAATATTGAAAACGCAAGGCTCGAAGCTGAGAAAGCCAAACTTTTGCCCAGTTTCAACCTCGGAATTAATTCTACAACCATGAAAGGAACCGGATCCGACGATAAGTATTACAACGGAACTCACCGTTTCCAGAGCGGGTTGGTTGGCGTAGCGCTTCCGGTTTTTAATGCTGCACAGAAATCGTTGATCGAAGGCCAGAAAATAAACCAGCAGATTGCCGAAAACAACTATAATATCGCTATTCGTGACTTTAAAAACAGGTACGCAAAAACTTATGGTGAATACCAGAAACTGAAATCTGAAACCGATTATTATAAAGCCAAAGGTTTGAAAAACGCACAAACCATCCTGTTTACAGCAGATCTGCTGTCTAAAGAAGGTGAAATCAACTATTTGGAATATACCATTTTGGTGAATCAGTCACTTGATATTCAGAACAGGTATATCGACGCTCAAAACGCTTTAAACGAGAAAATTATAGAACTCAATAATCTGCAAAATAAATAAAGAATTTTTTGCTGTGAAGTTTCAATTAAACTTCATCATGAAATTTAAAATTAAAAGCTATGAAAAAATTCACAACTCTCCACAGATTTATCCACTGGTTAATCGCAGTTTCAATGCTGGTACTTTTTGCCACCGGATTTTTAAGAATGTACTGGATGTCCAAAAAAACAATAACGGCAGCAATTTCTGCAGAACTGACTAATAATAATATTCAACTTCCGAAAGAAAATGTAGTGAACATTGCAAAAAGCATTATTAATCCAATGTTCGACTGGCATATCAATTTCGCGTATGTTCTTGTTTTGGCCTATATTTTAAGAATCATATATCTTTTAGTAAAGGGCGTGAAATATCCTAATCCATTCTCAAAATCATCTACAGGAAAAGAGAAACTTCAGGGAACTGTGTACAGTATTTTCTATTTTTTGCTGGCAGTACAAATCCTCACCGGTTTTGCGCTGATGTGGGAACTTGCTTCAGAACAGGCGCTGGAAAGGGCAGAACAGATACACAAATTTGCCGTCTACTGGATGCCTATATTTGTATTGCTGCATTTTGCTGGAATTACAGTAGCAGAACTCACGAATAAAAAAGGAATTACCTCTAAAATGATTGGCGGAGAATAATTAAACCATTAAAAAAATGAAAAAATCAATTATAGCAGTGCTTTCCGGGGTTCTTTTATTCTCCTGTTCCAAAAAGGAGGAAACGGTAACCCAGGAAACATACGCCATTTCCGGCGACCAAATCACACTCACCGATTTGCAGAAAAAAACGGCTGCCATTGAAACTACAACACTTAATAGTGAGAATATTGCCAACAAAATTCTCCTGACAGGGCAAATAGACGTGCCACCAACAGGAATGGCAGGCGTGTCTTCTTCCACCGGAGGAATTATAAAAACTGCACGTTTTGTACCCGGAAATTATGTGACCCGCGGGCAGACCTTAGCAGTGGTAGAAAATCCTGATATGGCGAGGCTTCAGCAGGATTATCTTCAGGCAAAATCGAATTTGGGTTATGCCCAAAAGGATTATAGCCGTCAGAAATATCTGAATAAATATCAGGCAAGTTCCGACAAGGTTACTCAGAAAGCTGCCAACGAAGCCCAATCACAGGATGCTGCCGTTCGCGGAATTGAGTCTCAACTGCGTTCTTACGGAATAAGCCCTGGAAGTGTGAGTACCGGCAATATCAGAAAGTCTGTGGCTGTTGTCGCACCGATTTCGGGTTACATTTCAAGAGTAAACGCAACTATTGGCCAGTATGTTTCTTCCGCCGATGTTTTGTATGAAATTGTAAACAACGGGCAAACCCACCTGGCGCTGAAAGTCTTCGAAAAAGATCTGAATAAAATTTCCGTCGGACAAAAAGTCTATGCATTTACAAACCAGAATCCTGAAAAAAAATACGCCGCAACGGTGAAATTAATCGGTAAGGATTTTGCGCCGGACCGAAGCGTACTCATCCACTGCGACCTGATCGATAAAGACGAAAGTCTGATTCCCGGAACCTTCATGAATGCAGAGATTGAAGTAAATGCCGAGGAAGGATTTGTAATTCCGGATGATGCAATTATAACTTGGGAAGGGAAACAGTATGTTTTTGAAGAAGTAAAACCCAAAACGTACAAAATGTTTCCTGTAGCGATTGGAAATTCCGAAAACGGATTAACCGAACTGCTGAATTTTGACAGTAAAAATGCCAATAAAACCTTTGTTACCAAGGGCGCATATCATTTGCTGATGGCTCTGAAGAATGTTGAGGAGTAATTTTTTAAGAATTTTTATTTGATTTTTACTTTTCAGTTGGAAAATGATTTCTATATTTGTCCCAATGAAAACGATCAACAATACAAACTGGTGGTGGCCTCAAAACTTTCAAAGTCTTGAGCACTGTTCTTTTGTGTAAATATATCCCAACAAAAAAATAAGAAGACTTTGACATTGCGTTAAAGTCTTTTTTTATTTTTAAAACCCAGGAATTACAATGAAATTTAATCAACATATTAAACTGAAAACCACCGTAAAATCTACATTGAGCGATCTTTTTACGCCCATCGGAATTTACCTCAGGCTTCGCGACCAGTTTCGGGATACCATCCTTTTAGAAAGCGCCGGAAACCAGAATACCGCCAATAATTTTTCATTTATTGCAG
Organism: Kaistella faecalis; assembly: GCF_019195395.1. NCBI lineage: Bacteria > Pseudomonadati > Bacteroidota > Flavobacteriia > Flavobacteriales > Weeksellaceae > Kaistella > Kaistella faecalis. The sequence continues at coordinate 350,634 of NZ_CP078067.1, read as the reverse complement.
TGAATGCCATTGCCGGAATCGAAATCAGAAATTATGAGGAAGCACAGATTAAATTCCCGCTTGAAAGCGCCGAAAAAATCAATATAGAAAAGGAAAAACTTACTGATCTCCTTCAGAATTTTTCAAAAACATTTGAATGCCAGGAGCCGAATTTACCTGTCGGAAAATCTGCACAGGGATTTTTTGGTTATACTTCTTATGATGCAATTCCGTTTTTCGAAAATATTAAATTTAAAGGAGTTTCAGAAGAAAACAGAATTCCGTTGTTGCGTTACCGCCTTTATCAGTACGTGATTGCTATTAATCACCACAATGATGAAATGTTTCTGATTGAAAATAAAATTGAAGGATTAAAGTCTGAAGCTGCAGTCATTGAAAATTTAATTCAGCAAAAAAATGCCCCGATTTTCCCGTTTGAAAAAACAGGAGAGGAAGAATCAAATTTGAGCGATGAAGAATACAGAAATTCAGTGGAAACAGCAAAAAAGCACTGTTTCCGCGGTGATGTTTTTCAGTTGGTTTTGAGCCGTAGATTTCAGCAGAAGTTTGTAGGCGATGAATTCAATGTTTACCGCGCTTTGCGGAATATCAATCCATCGCCTTATCTGTTTTTCTTTGATTATGGAGATTATAAACTGATGGGTTCAAGTCCTGAAAGTCAGCTGATCATCAAGGATAATCACGCCATTATTCATCCGATCGCCGGAACTTTCAAACGGACCGGAAACATAGAGGAAGATTTAAAGGCCGCGGAAGAACTTAAAAAAGATGCAAAAGAAAATGCTGAACACACGATGCTGGTTGATCTGGCGAGGAATGATTTAAGCATTCTGGGGAAAAATACTAAAGTTTCCAAACTGAAAGAAATCCAGTTTTTCTCTCATGTGATTCACATGGTCTCCGAAGTAACAACCGAAATTTCCGCAGATCAGAATCCTTATGAAATGATCGCCACTACCTTTCCTCAGGGAACATTGAGCGGCGCTCCAAAATACCGCGCCATGCAGCTTATCGATGACTATGAGAAAACCTCACGGAGCTATTATGGCGGGTGCATCGGATTTGTCGGTTTCGACGGAAGCTGCAATCAGGCGATTATGATCCGCACATTTTTAAGCAAAAACAATACTTTGTATTATCAGGCTGGCGCCGGAATTGTCGCGAAATCACAGGCGGAACTTGAACTCCAGGAGGTAAACAACAAGCTTGGAGCTTTAAAGAAAGCAATTCTGAAAGCGGAAAAAATTAATTGCTAATGATCAATTATTAATTATAAATTTTTAAAATGGGAAGCAATATTATAAAAGAAAAAAGCTTTGAGTTTGCAGTGCAAATAGTTAAACTTTCTCAATATTTAGCATCGGAAAAAAAAGAATTTGTTTTAAGCAAGCAAATATTACGTAGTGGAACCAGTGTCGGAGCTATGATCAGGGAAGGTGAGCATGCGCAAAGTAAGGCAGATTTTGTTCATAAATTATCAATTGCTCAAAAAGAGATCAACGAAACACTTTATTGGCTCGAGCTTTTAGAAGCAACAGATTATATTTCTGTGGAAAGATTCTCAGGCTTAAATCATACAGCGATTGAGATTATTAAACTTCTTACAAGCATAGTTAAAACAGCTAAATCAAACCTTAACCATTAACCATTAACCATTAATCACTAACCATTAACCATTAACCATTACTATGATATTAGTCTTCGACAATTACGACAGTTTTACCTACAATCTTGTTCAGATGATTGAACAGATTATCGGTGAAAAAGTAGAGGTTTTCAGAAACGATCAGATCTCTTTGGAAGAAATAGAGAAATACGACAAAATTATTCTGTCACCGGGTCCGGGAATTCCCGAAGAAGCCGGAATCTTGCTTGATGTTATTAAAAAATATGCGCCAACAAAATCAATTCTCGGAGTTTGCCTCGGTCAGCAAGCGATTGCAGAGGCTTTTGGCGGAAGTTTGATCAACCTTTCTGAAATCTATCACGGTGTTGCGACGGAATCCACGCAGATTAAGGAACATAAAATTTTCAGGAACTTACCTGAGACTTTGGAAGTCGGCAGATATCATTCGTGGGCGGTAAATCCTGAAGATTTCCCTGAAGAACTAGAAATCACAAGCATTGATAAAAACGGAATGATCATGAGTTTGAAACACAGAATTTACGATGTTCACGCAGTTCAGTATCACCCGGAAAGTATTTTAACGCCGGATGGAAAGCAGATTTTGGAAAACTTTCTTAATGATTAATTGTTGATAACTATTTGTTAATTATTAATTATCAAATTCTAACAATTAACCATTGATAATTAACCATTAACCACTGACCATTAACCACTAAACATTAAAAATGAAACAGATTTTACAATATTTATTCAACCATAATACGCTTTCAAAAGCGGAAGCGAAATCCATTCTCACTGAAATTGCCCAAAACAAATTCAATGAAAATGAGGTCACTGCTTTTGTTACGGTTTTTCTGATGCGCAGTATTACGCTCGAAGAAATGGAAGGTTTTCAGGAAGCGCTTTTGCGGCTTTCTGTAACGGTTGATCTGGGAACCGAAGATTTGGTGGATATCGTAGGAACGGGCGGTGACGGGAAAGATACGTTCAATATTTCTACGCTCGCCAGTTTCGTGGTGGCCGGAACCGGTCAAAAAGTCGCGAAACACGGCAATTACGGCGTTTCATCCATTTCAGGTTCATCCAATGTGCTGGAAGAGCTCAGCTATAAGTTTAAAACCAGCTCAGAAGATTTACGTGGAGATTTGTCTAAAGGAAATATCTGTTTTCTTCACGCGCCACTTTTTCATCCGGCCTTACGCTCGGTCGCGCCTTTAAGAAAAGGATTGGGCTTAAGAACGTTTTTCAATATTCTGGGTCCGCTGGTCAATCCTGCAAAACCTAAATTTTCGATGATCGGGGTGTACAGTTTAGAAATTGCTCGGATTTATCAGTATCTGCTGCAGAAAAAACAGGATAATTTTCTTCTCGTTCATGCACTTGACGGTTACGACGAGATTTCGCTGACTTCAGATACCAAGATTTTCGATAAATCCGGAGAATATATCTTTTCTGCCCAGGAATTGGGATTTAAAAATACAAACGCCGAAAGTATTTTCGGGGGAAGTACTAAGCAGGATGCAGCAAAAATTTTTAAATCCGTTCTGGAAGGTAATGGATCTTACGAACAGAATTCGGTAGTGCTTGCCAATGCGGCTATGGCTTTAAAAAACACACAAAAATACGGTGATTACAGCGATTGTCTCGCTTTGGCTACCGAAAGTTTAGAAAGCGGAAAAGCGCTGCAAAGCTTACAAAGTATATTAAATTAACAGCTGGAAATGAATGTTTTAGATCAGATTATCGCAGCGAAGAAGAAAGAAATTCACGTTTCAAAATCTCAAATTTCAGTGGAGCAGCTGAAAGATTCCGAGTTTTTTGACCGTGACACTTTTTCATTAAAAGAAAGCCTGAAATCAAAATCGGGAATCATTGCAGAATTCAAACGGAAGTCACCAAGCAAAGGAATCATAAGCGAAAAAGCAGATGTTTTGGAAGTGGCAAAGTCATACGAAAACTTTGGCGCGAGCGGAATTTCAATTTTAACGGATTCTGATTTTTTTGGTGGAAATTTTGCGGATATTTTAAAGGTCAGAAAAGAAATTAATATTCCGGTTTTAAGGAAAGATTTCATGATTGATGAATATCAGTTTTATGAAGCAAAATCAATCGGAGCGGATGTTGTTTTATTAATAGCTGCCTGTCTTTCAGCAAGTCAGGTTCATGAATTTACAGAACTGTCACATCAGTTGGGTTTAGAAGTCCTGCTCGAAATACACACCGAAGATGAACTCATGCATTTCAATAACAATGTCGATTTAGTGGGAATTAATAATAGAAATCTGAAAGATTTCAAAGTGGATCTGCAGCATTCCGTTAACCTTAAAAATCTTTTGCCCGAAGGTACCTTATCCGTTGCAGAAAGCGGAATTTACAGCGTGGAAGATTTTAAATTCCTCAAAGAAAAAGGCTTTGACGGTTTCCTAATGGGTGAATATTTTATGAAAAATGAAAATCCGGGGAAAGCGTTTGAAGAATTTATAACCAATATAGCATCATGAAACTGAAAATTTGCGGCCTTACAAAGCCTGATCAAATTCAGGAATTAATTGAGCTGAAAACTGACTTTTTGGGCTTTATATTTTATGAAAAATCTCCCAGATATGTTTTAGATCATTTAAGCTTAAATGAGATTGCAGGAATTAAACATTCTGGAAAAGTGGGAGTTTTTGTCAACGAGACAGTAGAAAATATTGCGGCAGTCGCTGAAAATGCTGCGCTGAATTATATCCAGCTTCATGGCGACGAAGACGAAAACTATGTTACTGAATTGCGTAGCAAATTAAATAGCGAAATTAAAATCATTAAAGTAATAAGAATCGGAAACCAAACCACCGAAGAACTTCAAAAAACCATCGACCATCAACCATCAGCCATCAACTTTATTCTTTTTGATACCGATTCAAAAGCATTTGGCGGGACAGGAAAAACATTTGAATGGCAAATTTTAAACAGTATAGAAATCACCAAGCCCTACTTTTTGAGTGGTGGAATTTCTTTGGAAAATATCAGTCAGCTATTAACTGTCAACCATCCACCTTTTTCACTGGACATCAATTCAAAATTTGAAACCGAACCCGGCGTAAAAGATCTTCAAAAAATAAAACAAATTTATGAAAAATTATAAAAACCCTGACGAAAATGGCTATTACGGCGAATTTGGCGGTGCCTTTGTTCCAGAAATGCTTTTTCCAAATGTCGAGGAATTACAGAATAACTATCTCAACATCATCGAATCTTCTGAATTCAAGGAAGAGTTCCGGGATTTATTAAAAAACTACGTCGGGCGAGCCACACCATTATATTTTGCAGAGAATCTCAGTGAAAAATACGAGACTCAGATTTATCTGAAAAGGGAAGATCTCAATCACACCGGCGCACACAAAATCAACAATGCTTTAGGACAGGCTTTGCTTGCCAAAAAACTCGGAAAACACCGGATTATTGCAGAAACCGGAGCCGGACAACACGGTGTCGCTACAGCAACCGCCTGCGCGCTGCTCGGTTTGGAATGCATCGTTTACATGGGCGAAGTCGATATTGCAAGACAGGCTCCCAACGTGGCGAGAATGAAAATGCTGGGCGCCACTGTAATTCCTGCAACTTCAGGATCCAAAACGCTGAAAGATGCGGTGAATGAAGCTTTACGCGACTGGATTAACAATTCCACAACAACGCACTACATCATCGGAAGTGTGGTGGGTCCGCATCCCTTTCCCGATTTGGTGGCAAGGTTTCAAAGTGTGATTTCAGAAGAAATAAAATGGCAGCTGAAAGAAAAAATTGGCAGGGAAAATCCCGATTATGTAATGGCATGTGTGGGCGGCGGAAGCAATGCTGCAGGAACTTTCTACCATTTCGTGAATGAAGAGGATGTAAAACTTATCGCTGCAGAAGCCGGCGGTTTTGGTGTGGATTCCGGTAAATCTGCAGCAACCACATTTCTCGGAACTTTGGGCGTTTTGCATGGCAGCAAAAGTCTGGTGATGCAGACGGAAGACGGTCAGGTGATCGAGCCGCATTCCATTTCCGCGGGTTTGGATTATCCGGGAATCGGGCCATTTCATGCGAATCTGTTCAAAGAAAAAAGAGCGGAATTTTTCTCCATCAATGATGATGAAGCTTTAAAATCTGCGATGGAGCTCACAAAACTGGAAGGAATTATTCCTGCTTTGGAATCTGCGCACGCGTTAGCCGTTCTGGAAAAGAAAAAATTCAGGAAAGATGATGTTGTTGTGATCTGCCTGAGTGGTCGCGGAGATAAAGACATGGAAACTTACCTTAAACATTTGTAGCAGTATTTGGGCGCCTTAATCCGCCTTCCGCTCCCGCTTTTTTGTTCCGCTCCGCTGCACAAAAAGAGCTCCGCTCCAGTCGGGGCGCGGGTTTCGGCATTTTAAAAATATTTAGTAAAAACAAGAATTATGACTAACACAGATAACATTCAGCATCCAGCATCCAACATCCAACACCACAAAAAACTCAATATATACTTCACTGCCGGAATTCCCGGACTGAAAGACACTACAGAGATTCTGAAAATCATCCAAAGCTCCGGTGCGGAAATGGTGGAAATCGGGATGCCTTACTCTGATCCTGTTGCTGACGGACCTGTAATTCAAAAGGCGCATGAACTAGCACTTCTTAACGGAATGACGATCGCTAAACTTTTTGAACAGCTGAAATCTGTAAAATCAGAGATCAAAATACCTGTTGTTTTGATGGGGTATATCAATCCCGTTTTGAGTTTCGGTTTTGAAAGCTTCTGTCGCGAATGCGCAGAATCGGGAGTTTCTGGATTAATTATTCCTGATCTTCCGCCAATCGAATTTGAGAAAAATTACAGACAGATTTTAGAAAAATATCGGCTCAATTTTTCTTTTCTGGTAACGCCGGAAACTTCGGATGAACGTATCAGATATTTGGATTCTTTAAGTTCAGGATTTTTGTATGCGGTGTCCAGTTCGTCTACAACGGGAAACGCTTCGAAAGAAATCAATAACGGACAATACCTGCAAAACCTCGCTGCGCTGAATCTGAAAAACCCGGTAATGATTGGTTTCGGGATAAAGAGTAAAGATGATTTTCAAAAAGTAACAGCAAATGCGGCGGGCGGAATTATCGGAACAGCGTTCGTGAATATTCTTTTGGAGAAAGGAGATTGGAAAGCAAAAGGCACAAGTTTTATTCGAAGCATAATAAATTAATTTTGTATTTTTGGACTCTAAATCCTAGATTTTATTTTTAAAAATTCCCCCGCAATAGGGATTGCAGCGTAAATCCTTCTCTTTTTCCGCGGCGGCGAAGCCGCCGCGGAAAAAAGAAGATTGAAGTGTAAAGCCCGACCCGTGCAGCTGCTTCAGCTTAGAAGAGGGGATTGCCCAACAAATTAAAAAATGACCAAAACACAGAACAGAACATTACGGTTTGTAGAGCTGGGCCTCATGGATTATGAGACAGCGTTCCGCTACCAGGAAAAACTGATGAACAACATCATTGATCTGAAGCTGAAAAACCGCGACACAACTCCTGAGGAATACCAAGAAACACCAAATTATCTTCTTTTTGTGGAACATCCACACGTTTATACATTGGGGAAATCCGGCGACGAACATAACATGTTGGCTAATGCGCAGAAACTCGAAGAAATCAATGCCACATTCGTGAAGACCAATCGGGGTGGAGACATTACCTATCACGGTTTTGGGCAGATCATTGGTTATCCCGTTCTGGATCTTGATAATTTTAAGTCCGACATTTTTTTGTACATGAGAAATCTGGAGGAAGTAATCATCCGCGTAATTGCCGAGTACGGGCTGAAAGGAGAACGAAGCGAAGGAGAAACCGGTGTTTGGCTGGATGTGGGAAAACCGTACGCCCGAAAGATATGCGCAATGGGCGTGAAAACTTCAAAATGGGTGACGATGCACGGTTTCGGGCTGAATGTGAACACCGATTTAAGATACTTTGAGTACATTATTCCGTGCGGTATTAAAGATAAGGCAGTTACCTCTCTAAAACGTGAGCTGGAGCACGAGTTTTCAGAAGGAGAAATTGCTGAGCTGAAAATTAAAATAAAAAAACACTTCTGCGAAGTGTTTGAAGCTGAGTTATTCTAAATTTTCCTGTAATCTATTTTTACTTTATTTCTTTGTAGGATTGAAAGGGCTGATAATTTCTACTATTCTGGTCCAGAATTTTATCAGAGATCAGAACTCCAAAAAGATGATCGATTTCGTGCTGGATGATTACTGCAGTAAAACCTTCTACAATTTCTCTGTGTTTTTTGCCGTCTAAATCCTCATATTCAAACTGAATGACCTGGCTTCTGTAAAATTGGTCCCTGAAATCTGTAATCGAAAGATCACCTTCCGGCCCCAGATTTAAAACTTCTGACCGCCAGATAATTTTGGGATTCAGAAAATATTCCAAAGGTTTTGCCGCTTTATCAAAGCGCTGTACCCAAATAATATTCCTGTTAATGCCGACCTGCGGTGAAGCAATTCCTACGCCGCCATCTGTACCTAAAAGTGACAGTTTCATTCGGTTGACGAGAGTTTTTGTAAGTTTATTCCGTGGTTTTACATCTGACGATTTTGCCAGTAAAACATGGTGTTGCGTTGAATCAGCGGATTGGTAAATGGGGAGTGCAGAATTTAGCTCTCCGCTTTTAATCCGTGAAATTTCTTCGGGTGAAAATCGTTGTCCGTAGGAAAAAACAGTTGCCGTAAAAAATAAAAAGGAGAGGAACTTCATGCTTAAAAGGTTTTAAATCCTTTGTAAACCTGTGCGTATTCCTCCATCATTCCCGAAGACTGTAATCTGAAATGATCTAAATGTTCTGTTGATGAATGTTTGGAATGGTGTTCCTGTGTTTCCCAGATTTCCATAATAAAAAACACGCCTTTGTTTTCGTTGTCTTCTACCAGATCATATTGCAGACAACCTTCTTCCCTACGTGTTTCAAAGACTAGTTTTTTCAGCAGTTCGATGGCGTCCATCAGATAATTTTCTTTAAAGCGGAAAAGGGCTACGATGTACAGGTTTTTCACTTTTCTAATATTTTTTTGATGAACAAATGTAATTCTTAAACTTCAAAAACCATGAAAATACTTTTCCCCATTTTAATTTCGTTAAGTGAGATACACATTATAAAAAAATCAAAAATGTTGGCTAAAAATTCAGATTTCTTTAATCGGTAAAAAATTTTATCTTTGTAAAAATCCAAATCAAAAAATGGCAGAATATAAATTATTACTTCCTTCAATGGGAGAAGGCGTGATGGAAGCTACAGTGATCAGCTGGTTGTTTAATGAAGGTGACAGCGTAAAAGAGGATGATTCTGTTGTAGAAATTGCAACAGACAAGGTAGATTCAGATGTTCCTACACCAGTTTCAGGTAAAATTATTAAAATCCTGAAACAAAAAGATGAAGTCGCCAAAATTGGTGAAGCCATCGCTATTCTAGAAGTTGCAGGAGGAAGTGGAACGGTTGCAGAGCAGCCTCAGGAACCTAAAACTGCGGAAGAAGTTAAAACAGATATTCCACAACTTACAGAAGCAGAAGTACAGGAACTCGATAAAACGGTTTCTATGCCGTCCGCTCAGGTATTTTCCGGGGACAGATATTTATCACCTTTAGTAAAGAATATTGCGCAACAGGAAAACATTTCGGAAAACGAGTTGCAGTCGATTAAAGGAAGCGGTTTGGAAGGAAGGATTACAAAAGAAGATATTTTGGCTTTTGTCGCTAACCGCGGAAATCAACCCGCGCAGAAAATTGAAGCGGTTCAGGCTCCAGTTGCTGTATCAAGTCCGGTTGCTGCTCCAGTTTCAGCTCCGGTAAAGGTGGCGGAAGGTGATGAAATCATTCAGATGGACAGAGTGCGAAAAATCATTGCCGACGCAATGGTAAATTCAAAAAGAACTTCTCCGCATGTAACTTCTTTCATCGAAACTGATGTAACCAACGTAGTAAAATGGAGAACGAAACATAAGGATATTTTCGAGAAAAGAGAAGGTGAAAAACTTACCTATATGCCGATTTTCGTAAAAGCGATTGTAAAAGCAATTCAGGATTTCCCGCTGATCAACGTTTCTGTTGACGGAGATAAAATCATCAAAAAGAAAAACATCAATATCGGGATGGCAACCGCACTTCCGGACGGAAATTTAATTGTTCCTGTGATTAAAAACGCTGACCAGCTCTCACTTTCCGGACTTGCGAAGGCGATTAATGATCTGGCATACCGTGCAAGAAACAAAAAGCTGAGACCTGAAGATACACAGGGTGCAACTTATACAATATCGAATGTTGGAGGCTTCGGAAACCTGATGGGAACACCGATTATTCCGCAACCTCAGGTCGCTATCCTTGCTGTTGGAGCTATTGTGAAAAAACCTGCTGTTCTGGAAACTAAAGACGGCGATGTGATTGCGATCCGTAACCTTATGTTTATGTCACATTCTTACGATCACCGTGTAGTAGACGGATCTTTAGGCGGAATGTTCCTTAAGCATGTTCACGATTATCTACAGAACTGGGATCTGAATACCGAAATCTAATCAAAAGCTGGTATTTATAAAATTATAAACCTTCGGATTTCCGAAGGTTTTTTTATGAATTAAAAACAGTTATTTAACGGTAATATTTTTCTTTATAGTTTTATATATTTGTGTAATAATCAACGGATTGCGAGAAATTTTTAACTATGGAAGTCAATGTTTATACGCCGCATTTGGCACTTCAGCCCTTTGTACTTAATATCTCTACCGTAAAGGTTGTACTTCCTGAAGGTCTTCCCGAAGTTGTCTCGCCATATCCTCCTACGCCATTTCAGTCGATGCTTTTTTACTGCAATCATCCTGTTTCTATGAGTGGAGTAGATGAAGAAAACTTCAGAAGACAACCCTACTCAGTTCTGTTGGGACCGCAGTTCTCACGGGTTAATATTAAAGTACGTGGCCAGCTGCGCGCTATTCGGGTTGATTTCGTGCCCGGTGGAATGTACAGGATTTTCGGTATTCCAATGCATGAACTGTTTGATAATGGTTTTGATGCGCAGGATTTATTGGGTTCTGAACTCAATACTATTAATGAATGTCTTCAGAATATTAAGGAATTAGAGGAGGGTAAAAATATGGTAGAAAAATTTTTACTCAGCCGTCTGCAGCGGATAAAATCAACGTTGCCGTTTGATTCTGCAATGCAGGTTCTTCTTCATCTTCACGGTAAATTATCTGTTGAAGAAACGGCCTCACTTTCCTGTCTCAGTATCAAACAGTTTGAGAGAACGTGTAAAGAGAGAATTGGCATGAATCCTAAAATGTATGCGCGGATCCTAAAATTTTCAAAAGCTTACCGTCTCCGCGAAAATTTCCCTGAAATGAGTTGGACAGCAATTGGATACGAAGCCGGTTATTACGACCAAATGCACATGATTCGTGATTTCAAGGTTTTCGCTGGTGTAAATCCTTCTGTGATTACGAGGCAGCTTCTGGAAACTCCCATTAGAATGCAGAAAGATCTTCCCATCTAAAAATGTCGATTTTTTACTATGAATGCATGTACGCTCAAAGCTACCTTTGAGAAAAAAAATCATGGAAACAACACGCATCTATCCAACAGAAAAGTTACAGAAACCAGCTATTATCAGTGTGCTTTTATTCTTGTTTAGTTTCAGTTTAGCCCAAAACAAATCCAACAATATTTCGTCTGTTTCGGATCTGATTGAATTAAAAGGCTATACTCAGAATTATTATTACAGTTCAGGTCACGAAGATAGGGCGCTTAAACTTGCCAAACTTATGGAAGACGCGGGACGTTTTTATAAGGAAGAGCTCGGCTTCACGCCTGAAATAAAATTGTTTATACTTGCTCCCCAACATTGGAAATCATATGCCGCACTGCCGCTGCACGATGTTTACGGATTTCCACATAATATTGATAGGGTTAGGCTTGCGGTTGCTGCCGAAGACAATGATTTTTGGCGGAGTTTTCTCAAAAATCCCGATCAGCTTCCCAACGAAATGAAACGACGGGTAACTGCTGCGTACGGAACATCAGCAGGTGATTACAGCATGGAACCTTTCTTTGATTTGCTCGCGATACACGAAATGGGACATTCTTATACTTCCCAGGCGGGCCTTAAAACGCAGCGGCACTGGATGGAAGAACTATTTGTAAATATAATGCTGCACACTTACATTGCTGAAAAGAAAAAAAATCTTCTGCCCGCTTTGGAAACTTTTCCCGATATGGTTGTTAATGCAGGCAGTACTGCTTATAGATACACCAGTTTAGCAGATTTTGAGAAATTATATCAAACCATGGGAATGGGTCCTGAAAATTATGGCTGGTATCAGTCAATGCTGCATTCTCAGGCAAAAAATATCTATAACGCAGGAGGAAAAAATGTGATGAAAAAATTATGGAAAGCATTAAAGAACAATCAGAATGATATGACTGATGAGGAATTTGCTGCCATGCTGTCGAAAGAGGTTCACCCCTCCGTTGCAAAAGTTTATCTAAATTGGAACAGTGTGAAATAAAAGATTCAGTTCTTCTTACACATTATATAGTGCTCATTAATTCAATCTTGATTCCCTCTTCAGAAATTCATATTTTTGTCCTTAAAACTTAATAAAATGTTTCAGATCCGAAAGGCAGTTCCAAAAGATACACCCGTTATTTTTGATTTAATTAAAAAACTGGCTGTGTATGAGAGATTAGAAAATGATGTAATTACTTCGGTAGAGGAACTTCAGGAAAATATATTTTCAAAAAACTTTGCGAAAGTTTTAATAGCGGAAGAAGGTGGAAAACCTGTCGGTTTTGCCTTATATTTCTACAATTTCTCGACATTTGTTGGGAAGCCGGGGATTTATCTTGAAGATCTTTTTGTTGAGCCTGAATATCGTGGAAAAGGCTACGGAAAAGCTTTGCTTATAGCATTGGCTAAAATTGCGAAAGAAGAAGATTGTGGCAGGTTTGAATGGTCAGTGCTTGATTGGAATACTCCGTCCATTGAATTTTATAAGGCACTTGGCGCCAAACCGATGGATGAATGGACTGTTTTCCGGCTTGATGCAGCGGGAATAGCAAATTTGTCTGAGAAATGATATTGACTTTTTAAGTATTTGTTAAAGGCAATCCTTTATAAAAATAAAGCGGGCTAAAGCCCGCTCAAGTTGAATATTTTTTTAATAAATCTTTGCAATTTCATCACATAGCCACTCTAGCATTTCGCGGTCTTCTGTAGTAAACGGATCCAAAGTGTGCGAGTCAATATCGATCTGACCGATATTTTCACCATTTTTAATAATAGGAACAACGATTTCGGCTTTTGTGTCAATCGAACAACTTAGGTAGTTGTCCTGGTCATGAACATCGGGAACTACAAAAGTTTCGTTCGACACTGCCACCTGTCCACAAATACCTTTACCGAAAGGAATTACGGTGTGATCGGTTTCAGCACCAACATATGGTCCAAGAATCAGTTCTTCTTTATCACCATTTTTAAAATAAAATCCAGTCCAGTTGAAATAGGGAATTTCCTGGTCAAGGAGGTGACATATTTTCTGAAGTTTAGCCTCAATATTATGGTTTGGGCTTTCTAAAATTGAAGAAAGTCGTTTTTTTATTTCTGACATTTTTTTGTTTTTTAAGAGAACTCTTTTAGTTTTAATTCTTCCTTGTAGCCGAACATTCCGCGTTCCTTAATCATTTCGGCAACGCCTTCCGGAACCTGAATTTCCCAGCCCGATTCATGGTTTGCGATTTTATTGAGGATATCGCGCGAATAGATTTCCGAGTGATTCGGATTGTAATCTTTAATGTCAACAATCCGTTTATTGTGTTTGAAATATTTGAACAGCTCTTTGAGATTGTCGCTTACTTTTAAATTGTCGGCGGTTAGCATTTCGTGGGTTTCAGGATCTTTATACGGATAAAGATAAACAGTCATATCCTGTCTGAAAAACTTGCCGAAAGCTTCCAGGATTCCTCCGGAAAGACTCTTGTAGTAGTTTTCATCAAAGACATCGAGGAGATTGTTTACGCCCATTGCAACACCGATCTTTCCGTTGGTGTAGTTCGCGAAATAATCGATCAGACGGAAATATTCGGAAAAGTTTGATATAATTACGGTGTAACCTAACTTTGCCAAAACATCGACTCTGTCCAGAAAATCCCGTTCATCGATATCACCAGCCGCTCTAAGGTTAGAAATTGTAATTTCAAAAAGAACCACGGTTTCCTCGAAACTGCAGCACGAATCTTTCATGAACATTTCAAGTCCTTTTTCAAACATATCAATATTTACAAGGGTAACAGGCCGAAAACTTCCGCGTACCGCAAAAATATTTTTTTTGTAAAGAATGTCTGCAGGCAGCATGTTATTCCCTTCAGGATTAAAGATTACGGCATCGGTCATTCCGTTTTTCACCAACTGTAAACTCATCAGGCGGTTGTCTACATACGTAAATGCCGGACCGCTGAAATCGATCATATCAATTTCAACATTATCTGTAGAAATATCGTCGTATAAAGATTCTATGAGTTTTCGGGGATTATCGGAAAGATTGTAGGCGCCGTAGATTAAATTTACACCGAGACTGCCTAAGGTTTCCTGCTGCAGCGTCGCATCATTTTCGTTGAATTTAACATGAAAAACGATCTCGTTGTAATCCTCATTTTCGTCGAGTTGAAATCTCAGTCCAACCCATCCGTGACCTTTCAGCGTTTTATCGAAGTTAATAGTGGTTACTGTATTGGCATACGAAAAGAATTTTCTGCCCGGATTATTTGCCCTGTTCAAACGTTCTTCAATAAGCGCAACTTCATAACGAAGCATTTTGCGAAGACGGTTTTGGGTAACATACCTGTTTTTTGCTTCTTTACCGTAAATCGCATCACTGAAATCCTTGTCGTAGGCTGACATTGCTTTTGCAATAGTACGGGATGCACCGCCAGCTCTGAAAAAATGACGAACTGTTTCCTGACCTGCGCCAATTTCAGCGAAAGTTCCGTAAATATTGGTGTCCAGATTGATGGCTAAAGCTTTCTGTTTTGGTGTTAATTTCTGGTTGATCACAAGCAATTCTTAATTTTGCGTAAATTTACCAAAATAAACCCAACCTCAAAAGAATGAAGTTGAAATTTTTAGGAAGCGGAACCTCTCAGGGAGTTCCTGTGATTGGCTGCCACTGCGAAGTTTGCACTTCGCCGGATACAAAAAACAGGCGGTTCCGTTCATCGGCTCTTATCACTACTGATTCAGGAAAAAAAATCCTGATTGACTGCGGACCTGATTTCAGGATGCAAATGCTCGAAAATAACGAAGATCACATTGATGCTGTTCTGTTAACGCATGAGCATAATGACCACGTTATTGGCCTGGATGATATGCGGCCGCTGATCTTCCGGACTCGGAAAGATATCTTAATTTACTGTGCAAGTAGAGTAGGAGAAGAGATTAAGCTGAGATTTCCCTACGCTTTTTCTGAGGAAAGGTATCCTGGTGCTCCATCTTTTGAACTTCACGGTATTTCCGGTCCTTTTAATTTATTTGATGCAATGATCACTCCTGTGGAAGTAATGCACTACCGATTACCGATTTATGGTTTTAAATTTAAAAATCTCGCTTATATTACGGATGCAAGCGCGATTCCCGAGGTGGAAATAGATAAGTTAAAGAATCTCGATTTTTTGATTTTAAACTGCATCCGGAAAGAAGAACCGCATCCGGCGCATTTTATTTTGCCACAGGTTCTGGAACTTTTCAAAATTCTGCAACCTAAAAAAATGTTTCTTACTCACATTTCACATCATCTGGGGACGCATCAAGAGGTTGAGGATGAGCTTCCTGAGAATGTGCATCTTGCTTATGACAGTCTGGAAATTGATTTCTAACTGTTGTGATTCTGCGTCAAAAGGCTTTATATACCTGCAAATTCTGAAATTTTTTAAAGAAATAATTTTTCAGAATTAAAAAAAAATCTATATTTGCACACCCAATTACGAGCCCAGTTGGCGGAATTGGTAGACGCGCTAGACTCAAACTCTAGTACCGCAAGGTGTGCCGGTTCGATTCCGGCACTGGGTACAAACCTCTGAAATCATTGATTGTCAGAGGTTTTTTTTATATCTTTTTTTGAATATTCCTGCGTTTTTCTCATCATTTCTGTTCAATTTAATATAATTTTCTAATTATAAATTTAATTTTCTATGATTTCTGTCATTCTTATTTAAAAGCGTGTTTAAGGGTTGTTTAACAATATTTAACATTATATTGGGATTTATTATTTAATAATTAAGTATTATCAAATATACCTAGTGTATTGATAAATATCGAGACTTTTTTTTGTTTAAATAATATTAAAATTGCTTATTAAGATATATATCATATAATTATGTTGCTGAATATTAGTGAATTCGTAAATATTCGATATATCTTTGTATAACAAAATAAGAGAACAATTATTAAGAATATTAAAATTAGAAACAATGAAAAATTTAACCAACTTCAAAATTTTGCTTTTAGCATTCGGATTATTTTCCGGAATGGCCAGCGCCCAGGCAATCAGCAGTAAAACTGTAAAAACTACCGTTTCCGGAACTTCAACCATGCACGACTGGACGATGACTTCAACGTCAGGTACATTTACCGGTACTGTAGCTGGAAACGCAATCAACAACATACAGTATAACATGGGCGCCAAATCTTTGAAAAGCGGAAAAGGTGCAATGGACGGCAATGCACATAAAGCCCTGAAAGCTGACAAGTTCCCGAACATCACCTTTACAGCGACTTCAGTAAATATCGGTAAAGGAACCATTACAGGAAAATTAAAAGTAACAGATGTTACCAAAACAGTAAGCTTCCCGGTAACTGTTGCAAAAAGCGGAAACGCTTATACCATTACAGGTACAGAAAGCATTAAAATGAGCGAATTCGGTGTAACACCACCATCTTTTATGATGAATACAGTAAAAACCGGCGACCTTATCAAAATCACTGTAAATGTAAGTGCAAACTAAAAATCAAATAATACTAATATATTTAAAATTTTAAAAATATGAAAACTATGTTAATGAGAGCTTCAATGCTTGCAGTACTATTCTCCGGCGTAATGAGTGCCCAGGAAACCACAACTTCAATGAGAGATTATCTTGCTCCTGAAA
This sequence comes from Kaistella faecalis, assembly GCF_019195395.1. Taxonomy (NCBI): domain Bacteria; kingdom Pseudomonadati; phylum Bacteroidota; class Flavobacteriia; order Flavobacteriales; family Weeksellaceae; genus Kaistella; species Kaistella faecalis. The sequence goes on along the minus strand of NZ_CP078067.1, from coordinate 333,823 downwards.
AAGCTAACAGAAATGTCTTTGAAGATCCAAAAGGAGCTTCTCCGGAATTCGACGGTGTGAAAGTTACAGTAGGTGGAGATTTTGCTTTACAGTTTCAATCCCTTGATCACTCTACAGAAGCACCTTCATTAGGAGTAGTAACAGGAACCACAACTCCTAACTCTTTACAGGTTATGGGTAGCGATTTCAACCTTCCTACAGCGAATTTAGATGTGAACGCATACCTTGCAAAAGGGGTGAAAATGCACCTGAGAACTTATCTTTCTGCACGTCACCACAACGAAGCATGGGTAAAAGGTGGATATATTCAAATTGATGACCTTGATTTCATTAAAGAAGGTTTCGCTGCAAATATTATGAAACATGCCAGAGTTAAAGTAGGTATGGATGAGATTAACTACGGTGATTACCATTTCAGAAGAAGTGATAATGCGGAAACAATCAATAACCCGTTTGTAGGAAACTTTATCATGGATAATTTCTCTACAGAGGCTTTTGGTGAAGGTTATTTGTTCTACAACAACTTTATCGGTATGCTGGGTGTATCTAACGGTAAATTAAACCAGACTGCAGTAAAAGGAACTAACTGGAACTCTCCGTCAGTATATGCTAAATTAGGATACGACAAACAGATCAGCGAAGATCTAAGAGTTAGATTAACAGGATCTTTCATCCAGACTAACGGATTATCTACAGGTGGTTATCTTTACAATTCAGACCGTGCAGGTGGTAGATATTACTACGTTCTTTTAACTCAAAACGATTTAATGGGAACAAATAACTACGCAACTGGTAGATTTAACCCAGGATTCAAAAAAATGCAGGCTTTCCAGGTGAATCCATTCGTAAAATATCAAGGTCTTGAATTCTTCGGAGCTTACGAATACGTAACTGGTAACAAAGCAAGTGGTTTAACTGAAAGAGCTACAGATGGCGATTACACTCAACTTGCAGCAGAATTGCTTTACAGATTCGGTAACAAAGAACAGTTCTATTTAGGTGGAAGATATAACTCAATCAGCGGTCAGGACGACGACGTTTCTGCAGAAAGAAAAATCGACAGATTCAACATCGCAGGTGGTTGGTTTATGACCAAAAACATTCTTGCTAAAGTAGAATATGTTTCCCAGAAATACAACAACGATCCTGTTTGGGGTGCTACAAGCGCACTGAGAGGTGGTAAATTCAATGGGTTGATGTTTGAAGCAACCATAGGTTTCTAATTTTTAATATTTTTTTGAAAAAGGGGTTGTTACAATCCCTTTTTCTATCTTTAATCTTATGAAAAATACAATCGCCATACTGCTGCTCATTATCTCTCCGATAATGGTTTTTGCTCAAAAAAACGGAGTGGAAATTAACGGATGGACGAATGTAAACACATTCAAGTGCACCAATATCAATTTTAAAAATTCGCCAACAATTTATTCATTTACGGGTAATCAGCTGCCGAACCTGCAGTTACAGGTTGAAGATTTCGACTGTAAAAACAGAATTATGACTGCGGATTTCCGCAAAACCCTGAATTCTGAAAAGTATCCGGTTCTTACAATTAAATTTATCAGTTTTTCTAAAGTTGGAGCCAACAGGTTTTCAGCAGCAGTAGAAGTTAAAATGATGACAGTAAGTAAAAAGTACAGCATCGAATTCAGCGAATACAAAAACAGTTTGGTGGGCAATAAGAGATTGAAGTTTTCAGACTTTAACATCGTACCCCCTAAAAAAATGGGCGGTATGGTATATGTGAAAGATGAACTTGATCTGTTTTTCAGTCTTGCGATTAAAGATTAAGTAATTATTACAGTATTTTATATTTTCATAAATAATGTTTAATGTTAAACTCCCTTCGTAGGGAGTTTTTTTATTCATAATGCTGAAAAATTCCCCGGTCGCTTGGAGTCCAGAGTGCGGCTTTCTGTCCCGCTGCTTTAAGGCCGTTATTTGCCCACGTATTGCAGGTATCCAGAAAACTGTAGCTTCCTTTGGCGTCATAAAAAGCGTCATTTTTTCCGTATACGGCGTCGGTTTTTATCAGAATAGGTTTACCGTTTTGGTCGCGGTCGAATTTGTCTCTTATAAAATAAATCAAAGCACGATACTGTTCGCGGGTAAGGGTTAATTTTTTGCAGTCCTCGTCCTCAGCCATATTTTCGTAGAAGGTGCAGTGCATCGCCGATTCGCTCATCCAGAAAGCTGCTTTTACCGCTGTGGAAGGTTTTAGTTCAGCCCATGTTGGTGTATCCAGATAAAAACCTTTATCACCCCAACCGATAGATAAATATTTGAAGTCGGTTTTTTTTGAAAGTGTATTTTCAAAGAGGATTTCTTTGCTCCAGTCAATTTCTTCTGATTTCACGGGCACAACCAAATCAGTATGAACTCCGTTGGTCAGAATATAAATATCAATATACTTCGTTTGCGTTACGGTTTTTTCTGGAACTTTAATATAAGGAATAAGGAATCCACAAAGTAAATAAAAGGCGACAATGCCCAGGATGATCCCAATCGTTTTGAAGATCACAAGAAAAAATCTCTTCATTTTTCAAATGTAAATAAAATTAATAATAAAGTTTTTTTAAAACCTATTTGGAATATTAAAATTATTTCTAAATTTATTAGCGTAAATAATATCATTTATGCTGAAAAAATGTAAAACTCAAAAGAAATTAAAAGTCCGTGTAAAAGTGGCTCCGAAAAGGACTCAGAAAAGACGCTGATCTTTATTCTTTAAAAATCAAAAAGATCCTGAGATAGTTGGGATTATTTATTCAAATACTTTGGGAGATCTTCATTTTCCATAAAGGTCTACTCACCCAAAAAATCGATATTCCGTTTCAGTCCTGCAAACTTGGTTCTTTTAACCGGCGATTTCCTGAAGATTTCTGAAAATAATTCCTGTGTAAGCTCTTTCCATTCCTGTTTTCTGTAATTCAGGAGGAACTGATTAGGTTTGAATTTTTCCTGATGATGAGGTACGGAAAACCGGTTCCATGGGCACACATCCTGGCAGATATCGCAGCCAAACATCCAGTCTTCAAGTTTCTCGTTAAAACTTTCCGGGATATCATTTTTCAGCTCGATCGTGGCATAAGAAATACATTTGCTTCCATCGATGATCTTATCGGAAACAATTGCGTCGGTCGGGCAGGCTTCTATACATTTCGTACAGGTGCCACAGTGATCTGTGGTTGGTGAATCTTCGGAAAGTTCCAGATCGCAGATGATTTCAGCCAGAAAATAAAAGGAGCCGCTTTGCTTGGTGATGAGATTTGCGTTTTTACCAACCCATCCGATGCCCGATTTTCTTGCCCAGCTTCGTTCAAGAATTGGCGCTGAATCAGTGAAAACCCTGCAGTGAAAATCGCCGATTTCTTCTTTCAGTTCCGCTACCAATTCCTGCATAATACCTTTAATGATTTCATGGTAATCTTCGCCGTAAGCGTATTTCGAGATTTTAAAATTATCTATCGCTGATAGTTTCTCGTCTGGATAATAATTATACGAAAGCGAAATAACCGATTTAGAGCCCTCCACAAGTAGAGTAGGATTCAGTCTTTTGTCGAAATGGTTTTCCATATAAGACATTTCGCCATGGTAATTTTTCTGCAGCCACACTTCGAGCGGTTTGGCATCATCTTCCAGAAAACCGGCCTTCGAAATACCACAACTCTGAAATCCAAATTTCTGGGCCTTCGCTTTAATTAAGGTGGAATAATTTTCTGGTAAAGTGCTCATTTTATTAGTGCAAAACTAACATTATTTCATAAATTTGCTATAGTCTGAAGAGGGAAAGTAAGTATTCCCGAAAAAATAATCCAAAATATAAAGTTATGTCATTAGTAGAAGTTTTACAGAGCAAGAATTACCATTTGATCGATGTGCGCGAACCCATGGAATTAGAGATGGATGGCCACATTGAGGAAGCACAGAATATTCCCTTAGGTGAACTTGAAGTACGCAAGCAGGAAATTTTGAATTTAAGCGGAACCAAGATTTTCTTCTGCCGAAGCGGAAACCGAAGCGGTAAAGCTGTTGATTACTTTAAATCCGAAGGAATGACTGATGTTTACAACGGAGGTGGTTATAATGATATGAAAGCGACTTTGGAAAGTCTTTAATCTTTCAAAACAAACTCGATGGTGAGCTGTATTGTAAAAATATGGCTCATTTTTTTTGTAAAAAATCCAAGAATGTAAAAATGTCATCTAAAATGGCTTTCAAAATATAAATGTATGTTTAATTTTTTAGCGCTTATAATTGGTTGATTTTCACAATAATACCTGAGATTATACAGGCTGGATCACTACTGTCAACCGGTTTTGGCACGATTTTGACAAGTAGATTCCATGTAAAATTAAAATTTAAAATTATGAAATCAATGAAGAAAACAATCCTTGCATTAGGATTAATGACAGCAGGTTTAGTGAGTGCACAAAGTGCAGATATGAGAAACATGCTTAAAGTTGGAGTTAATGGCGGTATTGCTGTTCCTGCTGAAAATGCCGGTGGAACTTTAGGTTTAGATTTATCTTATCAAAATTTGGTAACTCCGGGATTTGGTTTAGGTATTGCGACGGGATACAGCCATTTTTTTGGTAAGGAAAACGGAGCAATCGATAATAATGATTTCGGTGTAGTACCTGTAGCAGCTTTAATCAGAGTGTATCCAAAACAGACAGGTTTTTACCTGGGAACTGATCTAGGTTACGGTTTCATAGTAGGTGATGACAAAGTTGCCGCAAACAGTACAGTTGACAGACCAGACGGTGGTTTCTACATTAAGCCGGAAATCGGGTACCACAACAGAGACTGGAACTTCGCTCTTCAATACCAAAAAACCTTTACAGGTGACAAAGGAGAAATTGGTGATCAAAAATATAACGCCGGTGCAATCGGTGTAGGTGTTGGTTATAATATTCCTTTGGGTAAATAATAAACTGACTCAATTCTGAGGATAAAACCTTCTTAAATTTTCTTTTAAGAAGGTTTTTTTTCAGGTTTTCTAAAAACAATTATTATCTTTGGTTGATACATTAAAAAGATGGACTCTAAAAATAAATTCAAATTATATTTGCCCGCTTTGCATGCTGACGGAAACGGAGGTATTTCCTTAATTGCAGCTGATATCCGCCGGGAAATGACGTATTTTGCCTTATACAATACTGAGCATAATAAGGTCAATATCCAGAAAGAAGCAACTTATACAACCAAAGATTTTGCCTCTTTTTCCGACATGGCAAACCGATTCATTGCGGATCATTCTCTTTCCAGTATAGCAAAAATCGCTGTAGCTGTTCCGGGACCTGTGATCGCAGGGAAAAGTGAGCCGCAAAGGCTTCCCTGGAAACTGGATGCTGAGGAAATTAAAAGACAAACTAATGTCAATAAAGTTTATCTCATCAATGATTTAGAAGCATCTGCTTATGGCTTGGGAAATGATGATGAAAGCTGTTTCCTTACCATTCATAACTCAGATGATTTCGTTCCAGGGAATGTTGCCGTTTTGGCACCTGGGGCAGGCTTAGGAGAGGCAGGATTGTTTTGGGATGGGGAGTGTCTCAGACCATTCGCAACCGAAGGTGGGCATTGCGAATTCTCGCCGCGTACAAGTGATGAAGTAGAATTTTACCAGTTTCTGCAAAAAATTTATGGAATCGTAACGTGGGAGTCAGTACTTTCAACCTCAGGACTGTTCAATATCTACAGATTTTTAAGAGATGTAAAACAGCAGAAACAGCCGGAATGGCTTACTAAAGAAATCGAAGCCGGTAACTTTACCGAAGCCATCATCAACGGAGCCCTTGAAAAGCGCGACAGAATCTGCAACATGACCATTGATACCTTTATCATTTTTCTTGCACGCGAGGCAAACAGTTTGGTTCTGAAACTGAAAGCTACGGGTGGATTATTCTTAACGGGAGATATTCCGGTGATGCTTCAGAAATTCCTTAATAACGATAAATTTTACAAGAACTTTATCGTAAGTGATAAAATGGAAGTTGTACTAAAAGATATCCCGATCTACCTCGTAAAAGATCAGAAAACTATTATTAATGGTGCTGCACTTTACGCCGCATTTTACGAAGAATAAAAAAGTAATTCTATACTGAACTCCGGTTAGCGCCGGAGTTTTTTGTACTTATTATACTTGAAAGGTGACTATTTACTTTATAAATTGCTTAAAAAGTATTTTTTTTATATAAATATTTGGGTTTTTTGAAATTCAAAGTTTAGTTTTGCCACGATTAAAAATATTACAATGAAGAAATTAGCATTATTTGCAGTTTTAGCCGGAGGTTTAGCTTTCGGGCAGTCGAAAAAAGTGGTAGCATCAGATGTTCACTGGTGGGGTTACAAAATAGCAAAAACTCAGGCATCATCTCATGATGGAACCGTAGATGTAAAATCCGGAAATCTGATGATGAAAGGAAACAATGTGGTAGGCGGAACTTTTGTTTTGGATATGACTACGATTAACGCCACTGATCTATCCGGAGAATCACAGACGAAATTAAACAATCACCTGAAAAACGGAGATTTCTTCGAAGTTGATAAATTTCCTACAGCTACCTATACCATCACTTCTCTAAAGAAAAACAACGACAAAATATTTAATTATATCGTAAACGGAAATCTTACCGTAAAAGGAAAGACGAATGCAGTTTCCTTCCCGGCCAAAATTTTGCACAGTAAAGGGGTTGTAAGCTTGGTATCGGACAAGTTTTCTTTCGACAGACAGAAATTTGATGTTGCGTACAAAGCAGCAATGAAAGACGTTCTGGTAAAAGATGATATCGATATGCTTGTAAAAGTAACAGCAAAATAAGTAGCAAAAATATTAATGTTAAAGAGCGGTTTTCACTGCTCTTTTTTTTATTTTTACAGTATGAAACTTTATGTGATCAGCGGTCTGGGTGCAGATTTTAAAGTGCTTGAAAAACTGAAATTCCCCCAAAATCTTCAAGTTGTGTTTATCGATTGGCTGCTGCCGGAAAGAGGCGAAACTTTTCACCATTATGTAGAAAGAATGGCTGAAAAAATTGATGATTCAGAACCTTTTTATTTACTCGGCTATTCTTTTGGTGGAATTATGGTGCAGGAAATCGATAAAATTAAACCTGCTGAAAAGATCGTCATTTTAGGAAGTATAAAATCCGACCGCGAGAAATCACGCTTCATTAAAGTAGGCGAAATCACTAGAATTCCGAAATACCTGCCTGAAAATATCTTCACCGAGAAGTCGGCATTGGCATATTCTTTTATCAGAAAGTTTTTTGATCCTAAAAATCCGAAACTGATGGATTATTTCACGGTACGCGATCCGTATTACCTGAAATGGAGCATCGAGAAAATCGCTGAGTGGAAGTTTAAAGAAAACCCGAAAGTCATCCAGATCCTGGCAGATAAAGACATTGTTTTCCCTATCAAATATTCAAAACCTAATTATATCATTGAAAACGGAACACACTTGTTTCCCGCAACAAAACCCCGCGAAGTTTCTGAACTTTTGAGCAAGATTTTTGTCTGAGCTATTTTCTGAGTTTTAAATCTTCGTCTTTCAACATCATTTTCAGCACCAGCCAAAGTCCGATAACCGCAGCAGCGCAGAACAGAATCATTGCCAACGCTGGGTAACCCCAAATTACAAAAGTTGAGGGAATTCTCATCAGCAATGCCGCTCCGATGATAAGCGCCGCAATAATAAGTCCTATTGAAATCCTGTTGGCTACTTTCTGAAAACCGTCGGTAAGCCGCTGTTCATCGATCGCATCGATTTTGATTTCAAATTCGTTATTCGCAAGTCTTTCTGTAATAATATTAAGTCTTTCTGGAAGTTTTTCTGTCAGTTTTTTAGCTTCAAGTGCTTCTGAAAAGAAATTTTTTGGCTTTAACTCTTCCAGCATTTTTTTCTGCATCATTTTCTCCACATTCCTTTCAATCGCGCGCTGCAAATCGTAATCAGGCGTAAGAACAGCGACAATCTGATCCATATTCATCAGAATCTTGCCCAGAATATTAAGTTCCACAGGAAGTTTAATTGCTTTTTCCGCTGCGATTTTATTCATCTGGATGAGCAACCTTCCTGTCTGCATATCTTTCGCGGTTTTATGCTGAGAATCCAGTACAAGGCGGTTGATTTGTTTTCTGAAATCAGCCAAATCCGCATTTTTGTCGTATTCGCTCATTTTGAGAAGAACATTCGCTGTTTCTTCCCCATTGAATTTGCTGATGGCGATTAATAATTTCAGAATATTTTCACGCAGATCCGGACCGAATTTCGCGACCATTCCCAAATCCATGAGCGCAATTTTGTGATCTTTAGTAAGGTGAACATTCCCCGGATGTGGGTCTGCATGGGCAAATCCATCAATAATAATCTGTCTGAGATATGCGGCAACCAGTTCATCAACCAAGGGTTTGTAATTGGTTTCGATCCTCGAAACGGAAGAAATTGTTGTAATTTTCTGTCCGTCGATATAATCCATCGTCAGGATTTTCGAGGTAGAATATCCTTCTATCGGTTGTGGAACTACAATACGAGTATATTTCACCATATTCTTACCAAGGGCGACCAAATTTTCAGCCTCTTTTACATAATCCAGTTCCTGCAGGAGGATGTATCTAAGTTCATCTAAAATATCGTTTACTGCATATTTTTTTGCTGTTTTACTGTGTTTTACGGCAGCATCAGTCAGTTCTTTAAGGGTGTCGAGATCCTCAATAAAATTAGTGCGTACGCCCGGCCGCTGAATCTTCACCGCTACTTTTTTTCCGGAGCGCAATACAGCTAGATGAACCTGCCCGATAGACGCGCTGGCAAGCGGTTCTGTGTCGAAACTGTCGAATGCTTTGGAAATTCTTTGGCCAATTTCTTTTTCCACTATTTTTTGAACTTCGGAATATGGAATTACGTCTACATTATCCTGCAGTGATTCCAGCGCTTTTAAATAAGATTCCGGAATCAGGTCCGGCCTCGTAGAGAGTAGCTGGCCCAGTTTTACATAGGTTGGACCCATGTTTTTAAGATCTTCCGCGAGTTCCTGTGGATTATCGTAATCGTGTTCGGAATCATGGATATTTTCATTGTTCAATGCATTGCCTGCTGCCGCTTTAAAAACATCGCTGTTCCAGTATTTTAATATGAAAGAAATAAATTTTGTGTAATTACTGAATTTTTCAGGGAGTGTCGCCATAGTTTAATCTTTAAAAATATCTTTACAAAAACCATGCATAACCGGAAAAATCCCGCTAATCAGTTTATTTCTGTTCTGTCTGAAGCTTTTTCTGATTTTCCAGTTTTTTAAAATAACCTCTGAAAAAGATATTATGCTTCAGAGCTTCCAGATTCTGATTAAGGTTGTAGCTTGCTTTATTGATGTTGTTCATGGTAGAATCTATATTATTCACCAAAACTGTATCATTTGATAGATAATTGATGGCTCCTTTGCCATTTTTTGCATTATTGATTGTAGCGTTCAGGTTATCAACGGTCCGGTTGATGTTTACCGATGAATGATCAAGATTTACAATTACTTTTTTTATTTTGTTTGCAACAGCGCTGTCTTTCAGAATTCCTATCATATTTTCTTTTCTGTCGAGTCCGGAAATAATTTGGTTGAGTTGATTAATCGTGTAGGTAGTTCCTTTGCTTGAATATTTTAGATAGGCGATGCTCGCACGCAGGTCACCAAGGCTGTTTTTTAAATCATTTCCGGCGTTTTGGTCGTTCAGGAGCATTCCCAAAGTTCCATTCCCTGCATTAATTTTTTCTGATATTTCAAGAAAGTTTCTGGTAATCGCCTGGGCATTTTCGTTGGTTTTACTCAGTGTCTTCAATAAATCTTCAGCACTTGCCTTTTTCTCACTTTGGATTAAATCACCATCTTTTACTGACGGCATTTTTCCGGTTCCGGGAAGAATATTCACAACCATATTACCAACCAATCCATCGCTGCCGATACTTGCCTGTGCATCTTTTTTAATGAATCTGAACACTTCCGAGTCAATGTTCATTTCCACGCTGATCAATGTATCACTGATGATTTCAATTTTTTTCACGGAACCTGCATTAATCCCTGAAAACCGCACTGAATTCCCAGGTTGCAGACCGTTTACATTGTTGAAATTGGCTTTCAATATTTCTGTTTTGCCAAAAAGCTGCTGCTTGCTTCCGATATAGTAAACGGTAACCGTGAAAATAAGAAAGCCTATAAAGACAAATATGCCGAGTCTTAATTTTTGTGATGCTGATTTTTCCATCTTTTGAAATTATTTAAAAAACGCCTTTACCTTCGGATCATGCGAGGCAGAAAGTTCGTGAAAAGTTCCTTCAGCGTAATTTTTTCCATCGATCAATAAAATCATCCTGTTCGAAATTACCCTTGCACAATCTACATCATGCGTGATAATGATCGATGAAGTGTTATATTTTTCCTGAATGGATTTCATCAGGATAATGATTTCTTTCGCGGTAATCGGATCCAAACCCGTTGTCGGTTCATCATAAATAATAATTTTGGGCTGAAGAATTAATGTTCTGGCCAAAGCAATCCTGCGTTTCATTCCGCCGGAAAGTTCATTCGGCATTAAATCTACGGCATCCGCAAGGCCTACATTTTCCAATGCGTGCATCACGAGTGGAGTAGCATCAGTCAATTTACCGAACTTCTTAGTGTGCCTGCGCAAGGGGAATTCCAGATTTTCTCTTACTGACATGGAATCATATAAAGCGCTTCCCTGAAACAAAAAGCCGATTTCAGTACGAAGTTCGTCAAAATCTTCGCGGCTCAAGCGGTTGATCTCCTGACCCATAATTTCAATTGATCCACTGTCTGGAATTTCCAGACCGATCAGGCATTTAATCATTACCGATTTTCCGGACCCGGATTTTCCCATAATCACGAGGTTTTCACCTTCATTCAGTGTGAGATTAAAATCATCGAGCACGAGATTGTCACCAAATCTTTTTTTAAGATTCTGGATGTTAATTAATACTTTTATTGGCCCTTCAGTTCTCATTTTATGTTATAAAAATATTGGTGATCAGCACCGCAATAAAGTCGATAAGGAAAAGAAACATTGAAGAATAAACAACGGCCGAATTGGCTGCGATTCCCACACCTTCGGTTCCTTTCTGACAGAAATAACCTTTAAAACATCCCACAAGACCTATTGCAAAACCGAAGAAGAAACTTTTGAGGGTGGCGGGAATCAAGTCGGTGAATTCCAGGTGATTAAAAACCTGATTGAAATATAGGGTAAAGGATACCTCTCCTTTGGTGTTTTCAACCAAATAAGATCCCAGAATGGCAATAAAATCGCTGTAAATGACAAGAATCGGAAGCATCATAGTGGTCGCCAGAATTCGCGTGACTACAAGATATTTAAAAGGATTTGTGCCGGAAACTTCCATGGCATCAATCTGCTCTGTAACCCGCATGGACCCAATTTCGGCGCCTATACCTGATCCGATTTTCCCTGCACAGATCAGTCCGGTAATAATTGGGCCGATTTCGCGGATAATTGAAATACTCACCATCGCCGGAATCATTGATACAGCACCGAATTCCGCCAGAGTTGGCCGAGTCTGAAGTGTGAAGACCAAACCGATAATGAGTCCTGTTACCGTTACCAGAAACAGCGAACGGTTCCCGATATAAAAACACTGTTTCAGAAATTCCGGAAATTCGTACGGTTTCTTTAATACTTCCCTGAAAAACCGACCTGCAAAATAACTCAGTTCACCTATTTCTACAAGAAATGATTTTAAAGGTTTTAGTATGTGATTGAAAAGAAGCATGTCCGAAGGAAAAAAAAATGTTATTCAGACCGTAATTTACCTTATCGAATTTACTCATTATTTTATGAAAATCCGCTGAAATTCCACATGAATTATGTTGCTTAAGAGATTTTTGCTTCAGTATGTTTTTTTAGTGATTTTGGTAACCAATAAAAGGTTATTTTTGCAGTATTATGCAGTCAATAAGTGTTTTTGAAATCATTAAAGTCGGTATCGGTCCCTCAAGTTCTCATACCATGGGCCCATGGAATGCGGCAGAGAGTTTTTTAAATTTAATTCGCAGGACCCATCAGATTTCCGATGTTAAAGAAGTTTTTGTTGAGTTTTTTGGATCGCTGGCTAAAACCGGAATTGGCCACGGTACCGATATTGCCGGAATGCTGGGCCTTTCAGGAGAAAACTTTAAACTCATCGATACTCCCTTAATCGATTCCAAAATTGAAACCATTAAATCTTCCAGCCAGATTAATCTGGGCGGGGAAAAAGTAATTCCGTTTGTTTATGGACACAATTTAATTCTCAATAAACAGCGATCTCTGGATTTTCATCCCAACGGGATGATATTTAAAGCTGTTTTTGAAAATGGTGAAACCATTACTCAGGACTATTATTCTATTGGAGGCGGATTTATTGCAACTCAGGAAGAGAACTCGTACGAAAATCAGTGCATAAGAACCCTTTATCCCTGTCATAACGGTGATGATCTCATTAAAAATATTCAGAAACTTAATCTGGAAAAGATTTCAGATCTAATTTTCCTGAACGAAGAATCCTGGCGCCCCAAAGAAGAGACCGAGCAGGAAGCGCTCTACATTTGGCAGCAGATTAAAGAGTGTATCTATAAAGGTGTGACTAAAGATGGTATTTTGCCGGGGGGATTAAATGTGACGCGCCGCGCTGCGGGTTTAAACCGAAAACTTCTTGGCGAAAAAACCTACAGCAATATGGACGAATGGTTTAACCTTGTTGTGGATGCGGAAGAAACTTTTACCAATATCAACAAATGGGTTTCGTGCTTTGCTTTGGCGGTGAACGAAGAAAACGCAAGTTTCGGACGGATCATCACAGCACCAACTAATGGTGCAAGCGGCGTAATTCCGGCAGTTTTGATGTATTCGCAGGCTTTCACCGAACATCGTAATGATGAAGATATTATTCGTTTTCTTTTGGTTGCAGGTGAAATAGGGACATTATTCAAAAAAAATGCAACCATTTCCGCAGCAATGGGCGGTTGCCAGGCAGAAGTTGGCGTTTCGTCAGCAATGGCGGCGGCAGGACTCACGGAAATTATGGGGGGAAGTCCTGGACAAGTGCTTATGGCGGCAGAAATCGCTATGGAACACCACTTGGGTATGACGTGTGATCCGATTGCCGGACTGGTTCAGATTCCTTGTATTGAAAGAAATTCCATGGGGGCTATTAAGGCGATTACCGCTGCAAATATTGCGATAGAATCAGATCCTGCAAAAGCAAAGGTTTCACTTGATCAGGTCATTCAGTCGATGTGGGATACGGCTCAAAGCATGAGCGACAGGTTCAAAGAAACGTCTGAAGGTGGCTTGGCGATTGCGGTGAACGTGGCAGAGTGTTAATTTCAGATCAATTATTTATCTAAAATTCCACGGATTTTATTGGCGTTTCTAATGAGATCTTCCAGAAGTTCGTAATTTTCTTTTTCCAGCGCTGATTTGAATTTTCTAAGCTGGGAAATATGCTCATTCAGTACATCCAGCACGTTTTCTTTATTCTGTTTGAAGATCGGAACCCACATTTCCGGATGCGATTTTGCCAAACGAACCGTACTCGAAAAACCTGTACTGGCCAGCTGAAAAATGGTGTCTTCTTCACGTTCTTTCTCTAAAACCGTATTGGCGAGTGCATATGAAGTGATATGTGAGATATGCGAAATATAAGCTGTATGAAGATCATGATCGTCGGCATTCATATAGATTAAATGCATTTCGAGATTTTCAGCAACACTTTCCACCGTCTTCAGCGCATTTTCTGCGGAATGTTCGCTGTCACATATTACCGCAGCACGGCCGGAAAAGCTTTCCGACAAAGCATTTTGAGGTCCTGAATTTTCGGTTCCCCACATCGGGTGAAATGCTACAAAACGGTTTCTGTTCGGATGGTTTTTTACCGAATTTACAATGCCTGATTTCGTGGAACCTGCATCCATTACCGTTTGCTGTGGATTAATGAGATCCAAAACTTCGGGAAGAACTTTTCTTGCAGCGTCAACGGGAATTGCAACAATAACCAAATCTGAATTTTTTACTGCATACTCGAGTGAAGCAATCTCATCAATAATCCCCAGTTTTTTAGCTTCAAGAAGGTGGCTTTCATTTTGGTCCACGCCAAAAACATGAGAGACAAAACCTTTTGCTTTCAGTTTAAGGGCCATTGAGCCACCGATTAATCCGACACCGATAATGGAAATTTTCATCTTAAAAATGTAATTTAGAACTTAAAGTAATCTACCTGAGCTTCTTTAAGCTATGGAAAGTATTCTCCTCCTTACATTTTTCATAACTTATTTCGAACCTCGGATTCTTCTCCGGATAAACAAGCACGTAGGAAGGACATGGCTGTTTCTGTGCCTGACTTCTCTCGAAATCTACCTTGCTTTTTGTGATAATGCTGTCTTTCAGAAACTTTTCGTCAATATTATTTTCCTTCATGGAAGCCGCAAACGCAGGACTGTAAACCATTTCTTTGGAAAGAGTTTCGGCGATTACCCGCGAATTCGGCAAATAACCACTGCAGCTTGCACCTTTTTTGTTCAGAATAAAAAATACGAGTAATAATCCCGGGATAAGACCGATAAGGAAAAATTTTAATTTTCTCATTTAAAAAATTAGAAGATTGATGTCATGATAGGTTAAGTCGAAACGGTCGCAAATCAGTTTTTTGGTATGACGACCTTTGTACATATAAAGCGACTGTTTCATTTCATTTTTGCGGATCAGCATATTGTCGAAACCGCCTTCTTCATCATAATTCAGAAGATAACTCAAAAAGAAATTAGAAACGGCTTTGGTGGTAGTTCTCGGCATTTTCGATGTTAAATTCGGTAAACCGCAGTGTATCACACCATGTTTAATGATATAGGGATTTTCCATATCAGTAAGTTCAGATGTCTCGATCACTTTTCCGTTGTCGATGGTTACGTCGATAATTACGCTCCCTTTTTTCATTTTAGAAACCATTTCTTCTGTAACGATCGGGCAGAGGCTTATTTTTGAAAGTGCTCCGATTACTACGTCGGCTCTCTTTAAGCTTTTTGAAAGTTCCTTAGGATCGATGATTGAAGTTGGAACTCTACCGTCAACCATCATGTGAAGTCTTCGGAGTTTTGAAAGTGAATTATCGAAAACTTTTACACTTGCACCCAGTCCTAAAGCTGCTTTGGTAGCAAATTCACCTACGATTCCTGCGCCGAGGATTACTACTTCGGTCGGCCGAACTCCGGTAATCCCGCCCAGCATTAAACCGTTCGAAAGCGCAAGAAGTTCTGCAGCGTAAAGAATAGAAATATTACCTGCAATTTCACCAATAAGACGCACAAGTGAAAGCTGCTTGTATTCATCAACAATGAATTCGAATGCAATAGCGTTAATTTTCTTCTCGGCAAGTTTTTTAAAATATTCCTGATCCCGCAAATTAATCTGCAGTGCGGAAATTAAATAAGTGCAGGGCTTTAAAAACTCAATTTCCTCGGTAGTTGGCGGGTTAATCTTAAGAACGAGGTCCTGCTGAAAAGCTTCCTGAGCATTCTGGGTAATTTGTGCGCCGGCTTCGGAATATTGCAGATCTGTAAAGAAAGATCCTTCACCGGCACCGGATTCCACGACGATATGGTGGCCGTGTTCAACCAAAACCTGTACTGCATCGGGAGTTAGGCATGTTCTGCGCTCATTGAGACAGGTCTCTTTCGGTACTCCGATCGCAAACTGTTTTCCTTTTTTTATTACTTCCAGTTTTTCTTCCTGCGGCATTAATTCCTGCTCAGAAAAAGGAGTGAAAATATTTGTACTGCTCATTATTTATGATCTTGCTAATGCAAGGGGTAAGTTATTGATAGTCGATAAATAAAGCCACAAAGATACAATGATTTAATGATTATCAGAATTAAAATTTATCTGAAAACTACAGCCCTTTCTTCATCATTCACAGTTATTTTTATTTCGTGGTGAGGCAGATCTGCAAGTTCGTCTTCGTAAATTTCGGGCCATTCAATAATGCACAGCAAAGCGTTGTCCAGATATTCCTCAATTCCGATGTCATATACTTCAACAATGTTTTTCATGCGGTAGAGATCGAAATGGAAAATATTGCCTTTCGGTAAATGATATTCGTTCACAATCGCGTAGGTGGGCGAAGAAACTTCGTCGCTGCTGCCCATGTTTTTCAACAGGAATTTAGTGAAAGTAGTTTTGCCGGCGCCAAGATTTCCTTTTAAAAGAAGAATATTGTGGTGAAGCTGAGGCAGAATTTCCTCTACTACTTTTTGCCAGTCTTCAATTTTACTGATTTTGAATTCCATTATTTTTTTGATTCTATTTGTAGATTTCGATTTCAACCTGTCCGTTTTCGGTTACTGCGCCGCGGTACATGCCGGCTGTGTTGAAAGGCATGGCAATATTTCCGTCTCTATCCAGTGCGATCAAGCCTCCGTCGCCGCCTATTTTTTCAATTTCAGCGATAACTTCCCCCGACGCAGATTTTATATCTTTATTTTGATATTCCATTTTAGCTGCGAGAGTTCTGGCAGCGGTAGTACGGATGAAAAACTCACCCCAGCCGGTGGCTGATATTCCAACCTGAGCGTTGGCATAGGTGCCTGCGCCGATAATGGGTGCATCGCCGATTCTGCCGAATTTTTTATTGGTCATTCCACCAGTGGAAGTGCCTGCCGCGATATTACCGTCTTTATCTAAAGCAACCGCACCGACCGTTCCGAATTTCTGATCGACTTCGTAAGCTTCCGGAAAATGGTTTTGTGTAGTTTTTTTATTGTTTTCTTTTGCTTTCAGTTTCTGTAAACCATCCCAGCGGTCTTTGGTCCAGAAATAGTCGGGATTTACAATTTCTAAACCCTGTCCCTTAGCGAAAATTTCTGCGCCTTCACCGATCATCATTACATGCTCACTGTTCTGCATTACAGCAATCGCTGCTTTTATCGGGTTCTTAACCGTGTGAATAGCAGCAACTGCTCCGGCTGATTTATCTTTTCCAAACATGATAGCAGCATCGAGTTCATTTTTTCCGTCAGAAGTAAATACAGCGCCCTTGCCCGCGTTGAAGAGGGGAGAATCTTCCATAATAATTATCGCTGCAGCCACCGCGTCAACTGACGATTTCCCTTTCATGATTTCTGCATAGCCAGCTTTCAGCGCTTCGGTAAGTTTTGCGCGATACGCTTTCTCTTTTTCGGCGGTCATGTTTTCCCGGGTAATGGTTCCTGCGCCTCCATGAAGTACAAGGACGTATTTTTTTTGGGCTGAAAAGAATGTGTTAATAAAGATCAGCAGAACAATACAGAGTTTTTGCATGAATTAAAAATTTCATCAAAAATACTGAAAATTTGAAGTCACAGGTGAAGCGAGTGCCTAAAAGTTTGGAGGTATTTTAAGATTTCAACCAGTAATTTCCTATTTTTACCGAATGATTTCTAAAGCGACTATCGATAAAATATTTTCCACAATTCGGGTGGAAGAAATTATTGGCGAATACGTACAGCTGAAAAGAGCAGGATCCAATTTCAAAGGTCTGAGTCCTTTTCATGAAGAAAAGTCGCCCAGCTTTATCGTATCACCGAGTAAGCAAATCTGGAAAGATTTTTCCAGTGGAAAAGGGGGTACAGCGATTTCTTTCCTCATGGAAATTGAAAATTTTACTTATCCTGAAGCGCTTCGCCACGCTGCCAAAAAGTACGGAATCGAAATTGAAGAAGACCGCCGCGAGCTTTCCGAGGACGAAAAGCAGTCGCAAACGGATAAAGAGATTCTTTATAAAATTCATGAAATCGCGAATGATTTTTTCCAGCACCAGCTTTTTGAAACAGAAGAGGGAAAAACAGTGGGATATTCGTATTTCAAGGAGCGTGAACTTCGCGATGATATCATCAGGAAATTTCAGTTAGGTTATTCGCCGGAGCAGAAAGATACTTTTACAAGGTTTGCTCTAGATAAAGGCTATTCCAAAGAAATTTTAGAGAAATCCGGACTGTCTATTTTTCCGGAAAACACGCCGACAGGTGTAGACCGTTTCCGCGAACGGGTTATTTTCCCCATTCATAGTTTTTCCGGGAGAGTTTTAGGTTTTGGTGGCAGAATCCTTCGGAACAATATTAAAACCGCGAAATATCTCAATTCGCCGGAAACAGAGATTTACCATAAATCAAATGTTCTTTACGGTTTAAGCCAAGGCAAACAGGCGATTTCTAAAAATAATCTCTGCCTTCTTGTAGAAGGTTATATGGACGTAATCGCGCTTCATCAGGCAGGAATTGAAAATGTTGTTTCCAGTTCTGGAACTGCCTTGACCGTAGAACAAATCAAACTCATCAAGCGTCTTACGGAAAACGTAACGATTCTTTTTGACGGTGATTCTGCGGGAATTAAGGCGAGTTTCAGAAGTATCGACATGCTGCTTTCGGAAGCAATGAACATCCGTGTTTTGCTTTTTCCGGATGGTGATGACCCAGATTCGTTTTCGAGGAAACATCCGCAGGAATATGTGGAAAATTTCATTAAGAATGAAGCGAAAGATTTTATCGATTTCAAAGCTGAAATTTTACTGAAAGAAGCCGGAAATGATCCGATTAAAAAAGCAGAATCGATCCGTGATATTGTAAAATCTGTTGCTTTTGTGCAGAACGCGCTGAAGCAGGAAGTTTACCTAAAGGAAGTTTCTGCCAAATTCGGAATTTCGGAGCAGTCGCTTTTTAATGAACTTAACGTTCAGAAGCAGGTTCAGAAACAACATATTTCGCCGCAGCAAAGACAGGAAACTCCCGCGCCGGTAAAACTCGAAAAAGTTCCGGAAGCGGTTGAAAGCCTTGATCCTCTTTTAGAACTGGAAGAAAAACTGGTGAGCCATGTTCTTAATTTCGGCGATCATATTTTGAATAAGGTAAATTCCGAGAACCAGCCGTATCAGATTTCAGTTTTAGAAGAAATTTTAAACCATTTGGAGGAAGATGATTACGAAATACAGTCAAAAGTTAATAAGACGATTATTGAGGAATTAAAGAGCGGAATCGCAAATAATAAAATCATTAAGGGCGATTTTTTCTTAACTTTAATGGACCAAAATATCGTAATGAAGGTTTCGGACGCTATTCTGGAGCCGTATCAGTTAAGCAACTGGGAGAAAAGCAATATTTTCCCGCCAAAATTGGGAGATAAAATCGCTGCCCAGATTGAAGATGATATTTTGATTCATAAAGGTCATTTCATTGAGAAAATAATCTATCAGTACCGGAACCTTTTGAATGAACAGAGAAACGGCAGTGAGACTGAATATTATGAAACCATAAAGAAAATACAGACTTTAAAATCGCTTTTGGACCAAATTAACCAAACGCTGAACCGATTAGTGACAAAAGGGCATATTTTTTTTAGGGAACAGAAATTGTAATTTAGAAAAGCAGAAAATAAAAATAGTAATATGGACATAAAAAAAGATTTCAGGGATTTCTCTGTAAAACATTTAGGTAACAGCGGATTGGCAACAGACCAGTATATGAGCATATACGGACCAACGAATCTTACCCCTTATATTATGGAGGAGAGACGTTTGAACGTTGCTCAAATGGACGTTTTTTCGCGTTTGATGATGGACCGCATTATCTTTTTGGGAACAGGAATCGACGATCAGGTAGCCAATATCGTAACAGCGCAGCTTTTATTTTTAGAAAGTTCTGATGCTTCCAAAGATATCCAGATTTACATCAACTCTCCGGGTGGAAGTGTTTATGCAGGATTGGGAATTTATGATACGATGCAGATCATTAAGCCTGATGTTTCTACCATCTGTACCGGTATGGCGGCTTCTATGGGCGCAGTATTATTGGTAGCTGGTGAGAAAGGAAAGCGTTCGGCCCTGAAACACTCCAGAGTGATGATTCACCAGCCTTCAGGCGGTGCACAGGGTGTAGCTTCCGATATGGAAATTAATCTGAGAGAAATGCTGAAGCTTAAAAAAGAGCTTTACGATATTATCGCAAACCACTCCGGGCAAACCTACGAATGGGTTGAAAAAGCGTCAGACCGTGATTACTGGATGACTTCATCTGAAGCAAAAGAATACGGAATGGTAGATGAAGTTCTGGAAAGAAAATTAGATAAGTAAATTAAGGAATAAGGAATAAAAAAAGAACGCAATTTGCGTTCTTTTTTGTTTATCCAATTAAAATTTCATTTTAATCCCTACACCGTCACCGTTTGTAACCACAAAATATTCATTGGCCGGTTTTAAAATGAAAGCAGAATTATTTTTTATCTTTTTCATCTGAGAATTTCCTGAAATTTTCATCACCAATCCGGCACCCATTCCGGCCAATCCAATGATTAGCGGAATTGGGCTGCCTTGGGATTCAGCTTTTTGGTTTACTTCATTCACTGTTTGTCCTGAACCTGAAGATAAATTCAGAATACCACCAACCAGAAAACAGGCGCCGCCACCTACCAGAAATCCAGTTCCTAACTGGCTCAGTTTTTTGGCTTTAATATAATCTGTGTTATTAATGAAATTATTTTTCGCTAAAGAACTTTCTGAAGACTGTTTTAAGATCGTATGGGCAACTGCGGATTCAGCTTTTGGAGTTGCGGTTTCATTAACTGTTTCAGCATCATAAATCATACTTTTTATAGAACTGTCGTAAAGAAATTCCTCTTTTCCGGTTTCAGAATTAATGAAGGTTACCTTTCCTTTTTCATAAACCAGATGAGTATAATTTATATTTAAGTCTGTGGATGTCGTGATCGTTCCTTTTGATGAGTTTTTTGGGATTTTCACCTGCGAAAACAAAAGTCCTCCGATCAGAATTGAGGCGAGAGTAAGTACTTTTTTCATTTGGAAATTAAGCATTAAATCCTTCAATAATCTTCGCAAAATCTTCAATTTTCAAAGCTGCGCCACCAATCAAACCACCGTCTATATCGGGTTGTGAGAAAATTTCTTTCGCGTTATCAGGTTTCACAGAACCGCCATATAAAATTGAAATTTCGTCGGCAACTTCCTGTCCGTATTTTGCAGCGATTAAACTTCTGATATGCGCGTGGATTTCCTGAGCCTGATCCGGAGTCGCCGTTTCGCCGGTTCCGATGGCCCAAACGGGTTCGTAAGCGATAACAACTTTCTTAATTTCTTCAGCAGAAAGCGTAAACAACGCCACTTCTGTCTGGTTTTTTACCACTTCTAAATGTTGTCCGGATTTTCTTTGTTCTAAAGTTTCCCCGTTGCAATAGATTGGAGTTAAACCTTTATCCAAAGCCAGCTTTACTTTTCTGTTGCAGTGTGAATCGGTTTCACCGTGGTATTGTCTGCGTTCGGAATGACCGATAATTGCACCGGTTGCATCGATGGATTCCAGCATATCAGCAGAAATTTCTCCGGTATAAGCTCCGCTTTCATGTTCACTCATGTCCTGTGCGAAAACGCCGATTTCATCATGCTCATAAAGATCTTTAGCCATCATAAGATAAAGTGAAGGCGGCGCGATCCAGACTTCACAGTTGGTGGCGTTATTTTTTGTGTACTCGAGTAACTGAAACATGAGTTGTTGGGCCTCAATCACATTTTTGTTCATCTTCCAGTTTCCTGCAACGATATTTTTTCTCATAGTTTTTCTTTTAATTTTCACAAAAATCCGAAATATTCGGTGATAAAAAAAATAAAGCGGAATGATTACCGTCATTCCGCTTTAAAAATTTGCATTCAGTTATTTGGTGATTCCCTCTAATTTCAAAAGAAATGCATAGTCCCAGGCAACATCTTTCAGATAATCGAATCTTCCTGATGCCCCGCCATGACCGTAAGCCATTTCGGTTTTCAGCAATACTGCGTTTTTATCCGTTTTAAGGTCGCGGAGTTTTGCGGCCCATTTTGCCGGCTCAAAATACTGAACCTGAGAATCGTGTAATCCTGTAGTAATCAGAATATTCGGATAATTCTTCTTCTGGATATTTTCATAAGGAGAGTAAGATTTCATGTAAAAATATGCATCCTTATTGTTTGGATTTCCCCATTCATCGTATTCATTTGTAGTTAATGGAATGCTTTCGTCGAGCATGGTATTCACAACATCTACGAAAGGAACTTGTGCAATAACACCGTTCCAGAGCTCGGGTTTCATATTTACCACTGCACCCATCAGCAAACCACCTGCAGAACCGCCCTGTGCGTAAAGATGTTCCGGTGAAGTGTATTTTTCTTTCACTAAAAATTCTCCTGCATCAATAAAATCTGTGAAAGTATTGATTTTTTTCATCATCTTTCCGTCTTCATACCATTGTCGGCCCATTTCCTGTCCGCCGCGGATGTGTGCAATCGCAAAAGCAAAACCTCGGTCGAGCAAACTCAGTCTTGTAGAGCTGAAGGTAGCTTCCATCGAATTTCCGTAGGAACCGTAACCGTAAAGCAATAGCGGATTTTTTCCGTTTTTCTCAAAGTTTTTTTTGTAAACAATTGAAACCGGAATTTTCGTGCCGTCTTTGGCAGTGGCAAAAACCCGTTCTGTGGCGTACAGGTTTTTATCATATCCGCCCAAAACTTCCTGCTGTTTCAGCAATGTTCTTTTACCAGTTACCAGATTCTGTTCATATTGCGAACTGGGTGTAATCATCGAAGTATATGCAAAACGGAAATTATCGGTATTGTATTCCGGATTGTTCATGCTTCGGATCATGTAGGCGGGTTCATCGAACTTCAGAAATTCTTTTTTCTGTGTTTTTCTGTCCTGAATTACAAGTTGCGAAAGCCCGTTCTGTCTTTCAGAAAATACAAGGAAATTTTTAAATTCATCAATTCCCAACATCAGTACATCTTTTCGGTGCGGAACTAAATCTTTCCAGTTTTCAACACCCGTTTTATTGATGGGCGTTTCCATTACTTTGAAATTTAAAGCGTCTTTGTTGGTGGTAATCAGGAATTTATCTTCCAAAGGAGTAATGTCATACAGAACATCTTTCATCCGCGGCTGGAAAACTTTGAAACCTCCGTTAGGATTATCGGCCGGCAGATAGCGAACCTCTGAACTGGTAGTCGCTGAAGAATAAATCATGATGTATTTTTCGTTCTTCGATTTACCGACTCCAATATAGTTGGTGTTGTCTTTTTCTTCGTAAACCACCGCATCTTTTGATGGATCGGTTCCTAAAGTGTGTCTTTTAATTTTTTCAGATAAAAGCGTGACATCATTTTTGGCCGTATAAAAAATTGTTTTGTTGTCGGCAGCCCAAACTGCGTTGCCTTCGGTGTTTTTAATTCCTAAATCAGTAATTTTTGCGGTGTTTAAATCCTTTAAAAACAAACTGTACTGTCGGCGCGAAACATCATCAACCCCGAAGATTAATTTGGAGTTATCGGGCGAAATGCTGAAGCCGGTGGCGGCATAATAAGCTTTTCCTTCGGCCATTTGGTCTACATCGAGAAGAATTTCTTCCGGAGCGGAAAGGCTTCCTTTTTTGCGGCAATATTTGAAATACTGCTTGCCAGTTTCGGTGCGCGAATAGTAATAATAACCATTTTTGAAAACCGGAACACTTTCGTCTTTTTCCTTAATCCTTGCCTTCATTTCCTGATAAAGGTTGTCGCGCAGCTGTTTGGTATCCGCCATCATCGTTTCGAGGTAGGCATTTTCGGCGGTAAGATAGTTGACAACTTTGGTAGAATCTTTTCCTTTTTTGAAATAATCGATCATCCAGTAATACGGATCGTTCACTTTTTCACCGTGAATTTCTCGGATGTGATCCTGCTTTTCGGCAATGGGAGGCTTGGCATCGGGCCAGATTTGGGCATTCATCATACAAGTAATGGTAAGTAATGATGTGGTAATTGTTTTTTTCATGGCTATTTTCTCAGTTTTATGATCCTTAATTTATGACGGAAACCACATGTTTTTCAGCAACCTGTAGAAATGGTGCTCGCGCTCGGTAACTTCGTCGTCAGCTTTTATTAAAGACTTCGCGAAATGCAGAAAATCTTTTCTTTCTTTCTCTGTAGAATCATCAAAAAAGCATCGTGCATGAAACTCGAAATGGTCTTTCCACTGCTCGGGCTGCAGAACTGCAATCGCGTCAAGCTCGTTATCGAGATTCATTTTAAATGGAAATTCTTCAGCAAGATATTCCTGTATTTTAAGACCTTCTTCGGGTGCGAATTCACCGTCAACTGACGATAAAATCATTAATAGATGATAGCCTGCGATTGATTTATTTGATTTTTGCATTGTTAAAATATTGTATTTAAATTGAATTTTTATTTTTTAAGATAGTCTTTGGCCGGAGTTTTATCCACGATTTTGCCATTCTGTAAAATAAGCACAAAAGGATTACTGCGTGCGATTGTTTTAATCGCTGTGCCGTCCATTACTGCGTTTTTTATCGTTTTGAAAGTAGTAGGATTAGTAGATATTCCTAAAACTAAAGCATCTTTTTGTGTGTCAGCTTTCGCTTCAGTTTTCACAAGAATTTCCTGATCAGCTTCCTGTGGTTTATACGAGAAAATGAGAATTGCTTTTTTTGCCTGCAATATTTCCGGAGTTAAATCCAAACCATCTACAGATTCGGGTTTGAATTTTGAAATTTCGGATTTGTATCCCTGTTTAACTATTTTGGATGTGGTCTTTGATTCTTCAATTTTCCACGGAGAACCTTCAGCCCAGTATTTTTTATCAGCGACATATTCATCCTGATTCAGCTCAATTGTTTCGCCGGTTTTATCATTTTTAAGGCTGTAAAATGTTTTGTATTCTGATGGTTCTTTTTCAATATTTGTTTTTTCAGCATTCAAATCCGTACCAATCTTATAATCCCGGAAATCGATCAAAGGCTCCTGAAGAATCCCATGAAGTGTGATTAATCCCATCAACACAACAAAAAAAGACAACGCGATAAACCTTACCGGTTTTTTTGCCTCAAGCAACTGAAACTGATTTCTGTACATCAACCACAGCAAAAGCAATCCCAGAAGCAGAATTACATCTTTCACAAAACTTTCCCACGGTGTGAAAGTAATGGCATCGCCAAAGCAACCACAATCGGTAACTTTATTGAAATAGGCGGAGTAAAACGTGAGAAATCCGAAAAACACACAAAGAGCGATAAGTGCGGTCAGCGTAAATTTTAGACGTATTTTAAGTAAAAGCATAAACCCTAAAATAAGTTCCAGCGCTACGACAAAAACTGCAATCGGCAGTGCATGACTTTCGAAAAACGGCATGTTAAAAACTGAAGGCGAAAAATATTCCTCGAGTTTGAAGGAAAAACCAACAACATCCACCGCTTTCACAAACCCGGAAGCGATAAATATTAAAGCAACACTAATCCGTAAAATCTGTTTCATGTTAAATAATTTGCGGTTTAAATTGTAGTTTTTCTTCAGAAAATTTAATTAAACAGAAGACCGCATAATTCAGCATGTCGAAGTAATTCGCGTCAATTCCTTCAGAAACCAGTGTTTCGCCGGAGTTATCTTCTATCTGTTTGGTTCTCAATACTTTTTGGTAGATTAAATCGGTGATTGAAGAAATTCTCATTTCACGCCACGCTTCGCCGTAATCATGATTTTTTCTCATCATCAGTTCTTTGGCTTCGTTGGCAAATCGGTCGTAAAGTACGAGTATTTCAGCATTGTCCTGTTTAAAATCATCTGCAAAACCTTTTTCCAACTGAATCAAACCGATAATCGAATAATTCACGATTGCAATAAAATTTTCCTCCTCGGATTCACCAACTTTTGAAACGCCCGTCGTCTGAAAATTCCTTAAACTCTTTACTTTGATAAAAATCTGATCGGTTAAGGATGGCGTTCTCAATACGCGGAACGATGCTCCGTAATCGGTGAGTTTTTTGGTGAATAAATCGCGGCAAACGCTGATGACTTGGTCGAACTGTTTTGATGTTTTCTGCATAAAATTTCTAAACTTTTCAAAGATATGAATTTTGAGGAGAAGAGGGAAGATGAAGTTTTGAAGTTTCAGCCAACTATTTGTTAAATTTGCGGTTATGAAATCACCTGAATCTACCGAACAAAACGCTTACTTTTCAATGAACTGCCGGGGAAAACTCATTGATCTGACGTTCCCGAAAATCATGGGAATCCTCAATCTTACGCCCGATTCTTTTTCTGATGGCGGAAAATTCAATGAAGAAAAAGCAGCTTTGAAACAGGCTGAAAAAATGCTGAAAGAAGGCGCAGAAATCATTGACATCGGGCCGCAGTCTACCAGACCAAATGCACAGTTTCTGTCGGCTCCGGAAGAGATTTCAAGGATTGGAAACATGATTTCTCTGATTAAAAAA
Organism: Kaistella faecalis; assembly: GCF_019195395.1. Lineage (NCBI taxonomy): Bacteria > Pseudomonadati > Bacteroidota > Flavobacteriia > Flavobacteriales > Weeksellaceae > Kaistella > Kaistella faecalis. Next base: position 307,489 of record NZ_CP078067.1, on the reverse strand, counting down.
GAGTTTCCTGAAACCTTAATTTCCCTCGATACTTTTTATGCAGAAACCGTAAAATTCGGGTTTAATGAAGGTTTAGATATTATCAACGATATTTCCGGCGGAATGTTTGATGAGAAAATGGTCGAAACTGTGGCCAAAACCGGACTTCCTTACATTCTGATGCACGTAAATCCGACTTACGAAACCATGCATGAAAAAATAATTGAAGACGACATCATCTTAAACATCAATAAATATTTTTCAGAAAAAATATTGGGATTAAAGAAGTTTGGGGTGAAAGATATTATTCTGGATCCGGGTTTTGGATTCGGGAAAACAGTGGAGCAGCAGCACCAAATGATTGATGAACTGCAGCATATTGGTTTTGGAAAATTTCCAATGTTGGTCGGAATTTCCAGAAAATCTTTTATTTACAAACCTTTGGAAAAAAAGCCGCTGGAAATTAATGAAGAAACACAAAAGCTTCATCTGAAAATGCTTGAAAAAGGAGCGGGGATTCTTCGCGTTCACGATGTGGCTGAAGCTAAAAAAACGGTTGATGAGTATTTGAATCGCTAATTCAGATGTGAAAGTTTCTCGGCGTACTCTTTAGCAAACTGCTCACGGTCTTTGTTGAGCTGCTCAATGTTTACCGGCAGAATATAATTGAATAGAATTTTTTCTTCGTCATCTAAAAAAATGAGTTCCTTTTCTTCGCCATCGATCATCTGTGCGAAGATTTCCCACATGGCAGTGTCCTTCATTTTAAGCAGTTCGAAAAACTGTGATGCTTTGATCTGAATGATTTTCATGAATAAATCTGATTTTTTATTGCTGCAAAAATAGTGTTTTACAACGGTTCCTGCGTAAGCGATGGGAGAGGAAATCCTTTTTTGGTTGCGGCGGCGAAGCCGCCGCAACCAAAAAAGATTGTAACGGACGTAGCGACCCGGGCGGTAGGAAAAGCTGCGGCGAGGGTTACGCCCAAATTAAAAGCCAAGAAAATTCAACTTCAACTGAATGGCGAAATTTTCTTTGAAAGGTAAAGTCGAGTAGTGGCCAACTCTGTAAAAGAACCCGAGATTGAAGGGTGTTCCTAGGAAATTATTACTCTCTAATCCGATTTCCTGATAAAAATGATCGAGTTTCTGAAAGTCAAAACCGTGGTGTCCAGGATTTTTCATGTCGCCGGTGATTCCGCGGTAAACTACATCAAAGCTCGAGGTATTCTTTCCGAAAGTTTTGAAATACCAGGGAATCCTGTGGGTAAAGTAAAATCCGGCAAATTTATCATTGTAATATTTTCCGCCCTCCATGGTTGCAAAACCAAGAAAAGAGGTGAGATTAAAATTGAAACTGTCTTTTCCGCTGCCCAACCCGTTCATCGCAAAATGATGCCAGATCGGCGCGTCACCAGCGAGTAATCCTCCATAAACCCGAATTCCAGTAACACCTGCTTTTGTCTTGAAACTGTGCTGAGCGAGAACATCGAAACGGCTGTATTTGAAGTCGCCGCCAAAAGACTGAAATCCCTGTTCATAATTGATGTAAAACTCCGGGAAGCTTTGCTCGTAAGTGAATTTTCCTGAAGGAGTCATGATGTTTTTTGATTTCGGAGCGTATTTGAGGGTAATTTGCGAGGCAAAATTCTCAAATTTCTGTCCCAGATTCATAAAATTATAATCGAAAGTAGCTTCTTCGTGGTCTTTTTTGGCAGAAATATTCAGGGTCAAAGCATTGCTTAAATCATTTTCGAAAGCGAGTTTAAAGCCGTTGTAGCGGTAGAATCTGTCGTTTTTTAGATCAATTCCAGAGTTCATGATTTTCATTTTAAAATTCCAGAGATTTTCATTGAACCGTCCGGCTGCCATTACGTCGTTATAGTATTCCGCACGGAAGAACGAGTTTTTTTCAAGGGTAGTTTTCACATCGATTCCGGCGCCGTATTTCCAACCTTCATCCTTGAAACCGTAAGCTACATAAGCATCAGGAGAAATATATCTGTTGAATCTTTCATTCAGTTTTCCGGCAATGCCAACACGAATTCCTTCATATTTATTGTATTTTATGAGTTGAGCGGCATCAAAATCAACTTGTCCGATCCTGAGTTTTCCTTTAATCAGACCTGTAAATGCGTTTAATTTCTGATCGAGTTTATATTTTTTTCCAACACTGTCAATTTTTTCGTAGGTGATTTTTTCGCGTGCAGTTAATGAATCTGTGCGGAAAGTTTCCAGAGTTTTACCGTCGGAATTTTTTACAGCCATCGTGTAGCCTGCAAAATCTTTTTTATTTTCGTTGATATTCGTTGTGAAGTCGAAATAATCCGCTACCATGAATACATAATTTCCGAATTTCTGAGTGTTTTCCTGTGCGGAATCCTTCACTTTTTTATTATCGGCTTTAGTGTTGCCAAAAACGGTGGAGCCCATTTTGATTTTCAGGTTTTCTTTGCTCAGGAACCATTTGTTCTCAATCGGTTTCCAAATACTGGTAATTGTTCCTTCACTTTTTTTCTTGCTGTTGCTTTCAATTTTTTTCAGCCCAAATGTTTCTGTGTCAACATACAGGTAACCGTTAAATTTTCTCTTGTTTACAGGCTGTTTATAATCAACCTGCCGGAAACGGATCACGTAATTCTGGCGTCCTTCGATTTCAATCGTATCTGTTAAAAAGAAACGGTAAAGGGTGCGGTTTTCTTCGCGGATCTCTCTGGGAATGCGGTTTCTGTTAGAGCGCAGCGTCATCATTTCGTAAATCGGCTCTTTCAGTCCGGCGACGCGGTTATCGAGAATGTTTATTTTTTCGCCGTATTTTTTTGAATAAAGGAATTCTGAAGCTCTTTCCCAAAGAAAAAGTTTGCTTGAGGACATCAGTTTCATGACATTTACGCTTTCCAACGAATCTTTCTTTTTCTCTGCTGTCTGTACTTTTTCAGGAAGCTGTCTTAAAGAATCGAATCTTTTTTCGAGATAGGAATTGTAGTGTTTGATACTGTCTTCATCAATGTCTAATGATATTTTTTCGTAGGATTTAAAGGAATATGAATCAAGACTTTGAGGCGAATTCTTTTGGTAGCTGTCGTTTACTTTCTGCAGAATTTCCAATGCTAAAGGGTCGCTTTTGTCGTTGATGATCACACCTTCAATCGACTGAGTTTTCGGGTCTGTTTTTGACAGAGTTACTTCCATAACCTTATCCACAACTGCTTCTTCCTCATAATAGCCGGCAGCTGTTACATCTACCTGCTTACATTTTGTTCTGAATTCTAAATTGCCCTGGGCGTTGGTTTTTCCTACTGTTTTTTTGTTACAGGAAACTGATGCACTGGGAATAGGTGTTCCTTCTCCCGCTTTCAAAACAGTGATTTTTGACTGTGCAGTAATATTCAGAAAAATGAATGAAAAGAGGAGTAAAGAAAGTTTATTCATAAAAACAAAAGTATATATTTTTTTTAGACATTCCGCCACACAAATCCGATTGCTGTTATCAAAATTAATACCGGGACGGTTTATAAATAATTTGTAAATTAGTTAGATGAAAAAAATATTTACACTCGCTGTACTTCTGCAATCACTCACGTTTATTGCCCAGCAGAGAGCATTAACCGAAGACGGTAAAGAAGTGGTGCTTTTCGATAACGGCACCTGGAAGTTTGTAAATGAAAGCGATGCCAAAGCGCTGGAAACCATCATTACAAATAATAATTTATTTGAAAAATCCAGGAACGCAAGTTTTTTAATGAAAAGTAAAAAGCTGGATGTTGGCGTATATTTCGATCCCAAAAAATGGAAACTTGCGACCCAGAATATCAGTCCCCATGTAGAGTATTTCTTTACCGACCGTAGCAATACTGAAGGTTCATTCGGTTTTATGATGACCGAAAAAGTGCAGATTGCCACTTTGAAGAATTTGAAGGAACTCATCATCGAAAACGTCAGCAGGAACGTAGATTTTTTCCGGTTAAAAGAGTCTGAATATCGCACTGTTAACGGTATGAAAGTATTATTTATCCGTTACGCGGCAAATACAAAAGGTATGGATTTCGAATATGCAGGATATTATTACATCAACAGCGACGGCTATGCAGGTGTGGTAGGTTTTTCGTCTCAGAAAATGTTCGAAAGTAATTTTGATGCTATTCAGGAGCTGATTAACGGAATTTCACTTTCACCCAAGCAGGAATTGTCTGAAACTATAGAATATACGTCGCCGCCACCGCCGATGAAATCTAAATAGAACTTAAGAAATCCTGCTCCATTTGTTTTTTCCTTTATAGAGTTTCAGATAGTAATTCTTTAAACCTGCATTCTCAAGATTCTGCAGATGCGGATCCTGTTTTAAAAGATGTTCCACCGCAGTCTTTGAAGCTTTGATAATCTTTCCATCCGCCGTTAAATCAAGTTTTTTAAAGTCGATAACACCGCTCTGCTGCGTTCCCAGAATATCGCCCGGACCGCGCAGCTGCATATCAACTTCAGAAATTTTGAAACCGTCATTGGTTTCGGTCATCGTTTTAATTCGTGTGCGGCTTTCTGTTGAAAGTTTATCGGAGGTCATTAGAATACAGAAACTCTGTTCCGCACCTCGTCCGACTCTTCCACGCAACTGGTGGAGCTGCGAAAGTCCAAATCTTTCAGCACTTTCAATAATCATTACTGAAGCATTCGGGACATTTACGCCGACTTCAATCACTGTTGTTGCTACCATTATTTCAGCTTTTCCGGAAGCAAAATAACTCATCGCGGCTTCCTTTTCTGTAGGTTTCATCCGCCCGTGAAGCATCGTGACATTTTTTCCTTCGAAAAACTCAACAATATGATCGAAGTTCTCCATCAGATTTTTATAATCCAGCGTTTCAGATTCTTCAATTAAAGGATACACAAAATAAATCTGGCGGCCTTTTTCAATTTCATCTTTCGCGAAACGGAAGACCGAAAGTCTGTCTTTTTCCCTTCTGTGAGCGGTAATAATGGGTTTTCTGCCAACCGGCATTTCATCGATTACAGAAACATCCAGATCGCTGTAAAAACTCATCGCCAAAGTACGTGGAATCGGTGTGGCAGTCATGACCAGAATGTGGGGCGGAATTTTATTTTTTGCCCAGAGTCTGGCTCTTTGAGCAACCCCAAATCTGTGCTGTTCGTCGATGATTGCAAGACCGAGATTTTTGAACTGGACAATATCTTCCAAAACAGCGTGAGTGCCTACTAAAATTGACAGTTCGCCGCTAAGAAGTTCCGAATGAATGATTTTTCTTTCTGCAGTTTTTGTCGAACCGGTAAGGAGGCGGACTTTAATATGAGTATTGGCGAGCAACTCTTTAATTGAATTAAAATGTTGCTGTGCAAGAATTTCTGTAGGAGCCATCATACAGCTTTGGAACCCGTTGTCCATGGCGATGAGCATTGCAAGAAGCGCAACCATGGTTTTTCCTGATCCTACGTCGCCTTGCAGCAGACGGTTCATCTGAATCGGCTTCTTCATATCGGTGCGGATTTCTTTCAATACCCTTTTCTGGGCATTGGTCAACTCAAAAGGAAGGTTGTTTCCGTAAAAATTATTGAAGTTTTCACCGATTTTCGGGAATGGATTTCCGATAACAGAAGTCTTTTGGTGCTGTTTTTTTAATCCGTAACCAAGCTGAAAGAAGAAAGCTTCTTCAAACTTCAGTCTTCGGTTCGCGTGTTCGAAATGATGGAAATCTTTAGGAAAATGAATATGATAAAACGCTGGAATTCTACCTATTAATTTTAATGATTTCATTAAAGCATCAGGCATGTTTTCCTGCATTAATGAAGGTAAATTAAGCGTAATTTCCGCAAGTAAAATCTGGAAAAATCTGTTGTTGATACCTCTTTTCGCAAGTTTTTCGCTGCCGGGATAAATGGGCAGGAGCGACCCGGAGAGCGCCTTCTTTTCGTCCAATTCAATCTCCGGATGAGCCATTGAAAAAATTCCATTGAAAAGATTAATTTTACCAAAAATAAATATTTCTCTATTGAGCGGAATCTGTTCTTTCATCCATTTCGAATAACGGAACCACACGAGTTCCAAAGTTCCGGTTTGATCACGGAATTTGGCAGACATTCTTTTCTTTCCGTTTCCGTAACCAATTTCCTGTACATCGGTAATTCTTCCCTTCAGCTGGATTTCAGCATCCGGCTCTTCAGTTAACTCCCCAATTTTATGAATCTTGCTTTTATCAATATACCGAAGAGGATAGAAGGTGAGGAGATCTTCCACAGTAGCAATACCTAAAACATTTTTAATGAATTTGGCGCGTTCGGGACCGATTCCTTTTAAGAATTCTATGGAGGTTTCTATAGTCAGACTCAATTTTTTCACCAGATTTGCTGGTTAGTGAGCGAATTTCGGCAAAATAAAAAAGACTTCCAAAAAATTATTTGAAAGTCCCGGTTTCTTTGAATCTAAATCAGTTTTTGACGCTCGATTTAAATTTTTTCTGATAGTTTTCCCACTGTTCACGGGTATTTATCTTCTTGTAATCATCAGTAGCGATAAAAAGCATATAAGGTTCCAGTTCTTTGGCGGTGAGTGCTCCCTGAAGAATGGTGATTGGCATGCTTTGCTCATCCAGAAAAACGGTTGTAGGAACTGCATTTACATTCATGAATTTTGTAAATTCATGCATCGAATTCCTCTTTTTACCATCAACGAATCCCGGGTTTGCGAACGTTCGTCCGAAAAGGGTAATACTTTCTTTATTTTCTGCGTCAAATTTTACAGCATAATAATTGTCCTGAAGGTACTTTGCGATTACAGGATGGTTAAAAGTCTCCTTTTCCATTGTTTTACACGGTCCGCACCAGTCCGCGTAAAAATCGATAAGAATTTTTTTAGGTACGTTTTTCTGCGCTTCAATGGCGGCCTCAAGGGTCATCCATTTTACCTGTCCGAAGGCAGCGGTCATCAAAAGAGAGCAAAACAGAAAGGCGAACTTTTTCATCGGGGATTTGATTGCAAATAAAGGTTTTTGTTAAAAGATTATCTCACATCCTGCATCAGTTTTTTCACGAGCGGTGAAATCAGAATCAACACTACTCCGGCAACAACGGCATAAATTCCCAACTGTTTGTACCCTTCGGTATAGGCAATAAGTGCATCCATATTCGTGGAGCCTTCTTTCGCTGTTGCCATGTTTGCCCCAATTATTCCTGCAACATACTGTCCGTAAGCAGATGCCAGGAACCACATTCCCATCATCATTCCCTGAAGTTTTTCAGTGGAAAGTTTCGTCATAATCGAAAGTCCGATTGGTGATAAACAAAGTTCCCCGAAGGTAATAACCAGCAATGCGATGGTGAAAATGTTTAATGAAGTAATTCCCTGTAAGTCAGCGAAAATTCTTGTAGCAAACAAGACATAATATCCTAAGCCTAGAAATATAAAACCAAGCCCGAATTTTATTAGCGTATTAGGCTCGAGTCTTTTCTTGCTCAGCCAAATCCAGAACAGTCCTAAAACCGGCGCCAGGAAGATAATGAAG